>MAAG01000132.1 GCA_002163065.1 Arcobacter sp. 31_11_sub10_T18 | reverse complement strand
CAAACTTTTTGTTCAATTTCTTCATAAGATACTACTCTATTTTTATTTAAAACGAGCAATTTTAAAAAGGAGGTCTCTTTTTTCGTAAAATCAATGATTTCTTCATTGAGATAAAACATTGAGGTACTGTTATCAAAGTAAAAGTTATCATCAAGATCTATTTTGAAATCTCTCTCCGCGTCAAGGTTTTCAACTGTTTTTGTCAACACAGGAATAAGGTTTCTACTTGTGATGGGTTTGACGATATATTTTTCCAAGTTTAATTCAATGGCTTCCATCAAATAATTTTTGTCACTAAATGCAGTTGAAATAATAATTTTTGTTGTATTGTCAGTTTGTCTAATTTTTTTTGAAAGTGTTATGCCATCCATTCGAGGCATTTTAATATCTGTAAGAATAATATCAGGATGATATTTTAAGTATAACTCATAACCTTCTTGACCATCTTTTGCTTCGTATAACTCATCAAACATTCTGGTTAAAAAACGCGAGTTAATCGTTCTTACACCTTCATCATCTTCAATATAAAGAATCGTATATTTTTTAAATGCGTCCATATCTCACCCTATTGTCGTAAAGAGAGATTAACTCTCTTTACTGTTTTTCATTTTTGATCTTAGTTCACCAATTAGAGGCATAAGTAATAATACCACTGTGATAATTAAGATTGTAAATGTAATTGGTCTTTCCCATAAAAATGCTAAAGAACCATCACTAATTGTTAATGCACGTCTTAAGTTGTCTTCCATCATTCCACCTAGAATAAATCCTAAAATCATAGGTGCCATAGGATAGTCGATAATTCTAATGAATATAGCAACTACTGCGAACATTGTCATCATATAGATATCAAAAGTGTTAAATGTTACTAAGTATACTCCAATTAAAGAAAAGAAAATAATAAGTGGTAACAATAACTGTTTAGGTAATGTCAATAATCTTGCAATGTATGGAATCAATGGTAAGTTTAATATTAACAGTACCACATTACCAATATACATAGAAACAATTACAGACCAAAATAATGCTGGATTATCAACATACATAGTTGGTCCTGGTTGAATTCCATAAGAAATCAAAGCTCCTAAAATAATAGCAGTTGTTCCAGATCCTGGAATTCCTAACGTTAATAAGGGAACAAACGAACCTGAACAAGCTGCATTATTTGCACTTTCAGGAGCTGCAAGTCCCTTAAGACTTCCTTTTCCAAATTTTAATTTTTCTTTTGTACTTGCAAAACTTCTTTCCATTCCATAAGCTAAGAATGAAGCAATAGTCGCCCCTGCACCTGGTAAAACACCAACAAAGAAACCAAGAACTGATGAACGTCCAACTGTTGGAGCCATTTCCATCACTTCTTCTCGTGTGATTTTTAAAGAACCAATTGATTCATTTAAATCATCTTTTTCTTTTTGTGTTTGTTCTCTATTTTCTAAAATGTTCATCATTGCTTCAGATAAAGCAAAAGCTGCCATTGCTAAAAGTAAAAATGAAATACCATCAATTAAGTCTAGTCGTCCAAATGTAAATCGTGCAATTCCTGAATCTGAATCAGTTCCTACAGTAGCTAACATAAGACCAAAAACAGTCATAACAGCAGCTTTTAAAAATTTACCTTTTCCAGCAAACGCTGCAACTGCAGTAAGTCCTAGAACCATCAGTGCAAAATAATCTGACGATTGAAAACTCAAAGATACTTTTGCCAAAGCTGGTGCTGCAAATAATAAAAAGATTGCTGCAATGGTTCCACCTGAAAAAGATGAATACGCCGCAATTGCTAAGGCTTTTCCCGCTTGACCATTTTTAGCCATGGGGTAACCATCAAAAGAACTGGCAACCGTTCCAGCAACTCCTGGTGCATTGATTAGAATTGAAGAGGTAGACCCTCCAAAAATAGCTCCATAATAAACACCTGCAATTAAAATTAACCCAGACGATGGTTCCATTCCATAAGTAATAGGAATCATTAATGCAATTGCAGAAATTGGCCCAAGTCCAGGTAACATACCAATAAAGGTACCAGCGAAACAACCAATAACAACCATCATAATATTATATGATGTTAGTGCCGTTGATATTCCTAAAAAAATTCCATCCATCATGACTCATCTCCTACAAAATAATCAGCTATCATTCCTGGTTCTATATAAACTCCAAGGACATTGTTTAATATTAAATAAAATCCTACAGATACACCCACAGATATTAGTAATATTCTTTTTATATTTCTTTCTTTTAATAATACAAATCCAATGAGTAGGAATATAATTGTTGCAAGTATAAATCCCAAACTTCTGATTGTAAAACCATAAAACATCATTGCACCTACAAAATAGATTGTTGTTTTAAAATCTAATGTTTTTAAATATGAAAGAGATAGAATTTCTTCATCTTTTTCAATAAATGAAAAAATCAGAATCATAGTAGAAATTATAATTCCTGCTAAACCTATATAATAAGGGAATGTGGAAGCTGTCATAACTTCAAAGTGTCCTCCTGGCATTTTCTTAATACTAAATACATTGATAAAGTAAAAAATTGAAAATGCTAAGAAGAAGAGTGAACCAATTGTGTTTTTTGCCATAAATTTCTCCTGAATAACTTGTAGAGCTTTACTCTACATTTAACTAACGAACTAACTATAAACTAACAAGTAAATAACATAAGTTATCACAAGTTAGCTATTTTTTTAAATGATTTACATAATAAATGTTAACAGTTTAAAAAAATAGCTAAATGGATTTAATTATATTAACCGAAGGAAAATAACAAGTTATGATATGAAAACTTTTGCTAAACAGTGGCTTGTTTAAAGCCACTGTTTGAATAAGTTTCAAATCTTACTATCTGTTATTCTTTACATAGTAGATTTTTGACTTCTAAGATCCTATAAGAATCCCATTTGTTTCATAAGTGAACCAATGATTTTTTCTTGATTTACTAAGAATTTTTCAAAATCTTTTGTTGGTTTATATAAGTTAGTCCAACCATTTCTTTTTCTAACAACTTCCCATTCAGGAGTTGAATACATTTTGTCTAATACTGCTGCAAATTTGTCTGCTTTAGCTTGGTCCATACCTGGTGCTGCAAAGAAACCTCTCCAGTTAGCAAAGAATGCATTTGTACCCATACTTTTAAAACTTGGAATTCCTTCAACTGATTTCCATGAAGTAACACCAATGATTTTTAATTCACCTTTTTTATGCTTTTCAAGAACTTCACCAAGACCTGTTGATAAAACATCAACTTCTCCAGTTAATAAACCAGCAAGTGCTTTTCCACCCGCATCATATGGTACATATCTTACGCTTGTTGGGTTACCACCAGCTGCTTTAAAAATTTGTGCAGCAACTAGATGATCCATAGAACCTCTTGAACTACCACCAGCAACTTTTACGCTTTTAGGATCTTTTTTAAATGCCGCTTGGATATCTGCCCAAGATTGGTATTTAGAATCTTTTTTAACTGCTAAAACACCGTAATCAGCAATAACTGAAGATACTAATGTTAAGTCTCTGAATGATTGTGGAAAAACACCTTGAAGTGATCTAATTACAATCGGAGTTGAGTTAACCATTAAAGTATTTTTTTGTTTTTTAGCTGTTTCAATGATGTAAGCGATAGCTTTACCACCACCACCACCTGACATATTTTCAAATGAAGTTTGGTTAACTAAACCAGATTTCTTTAATGCTTCACCAACACCTCTAGCAGTTCCATCCCAACCACCACCAGCTCCACCTGGAATTAAAAAGTGAATTTTTTCTACATCTGCAGCAAAACTTGCTGTTGAAGCACCTGTGATTAAAACACCTGCTAATGCAAGGTTTTTACAAACGTTAGTAATCGTATTTCTCATGTTCTGTCCTTTTGTTGTATTGCAGTATCAATTGTAAATAAAAAAAATGTAAGAATAATCAAATTAAATGTAAACTTTCAAATTTACAAAAATCTGAAATAATCTGTAAGATTCTTTTTATTCTTGTAATATTATTTTAGGATATTTTTGTGGCAAAATTGTGGTATAAAAAAATTATCTAAGAGGAAGAGGGGATCCTCTCTTAGATTTACTAAGAAGCCAACTTTAAATAAAAGGAGTGGGAACTTAAGGTGACTTATTAGTATTAAGGAAATTGTAATAGAATAAAATGTAAAAATTATGAAAATAATTTATGTTGAGTCTTATTTTAGTAACTTTTCAATATCTTCTTTCATTTCTACTGGTTTTGTGGAGGGTGAGTATCTATTATGAACTTTACCATTTGGGTCTACCAAAAATTTTGTAAAATTCCATTTGATCATAGTTGTTCCTAAAACTCCAGTGGCTTGTCGTTTTAAATGTTCATATAAAGGATCTGTATTTCTTCCATTCACATCTATTTTTGAGAACATATCAAATTTGACCCCATATGTTAAACGACAAAACTCACTGATATCTGAATTAGAACCTGGCTCTTGTGAAAGAAATTGATTAGCAGGAAAACCTAAAACCATAAAGTTTTTGTCTTTGTATTCTTCAAATAGTTTTTCTAGACCTTCATATTGTGGAGTAAATCCACATTTACTGGCGACATTTACAATTAATAAAGTTTTTCCTTTATATTTTGACATTGAAACTTCTTGCCCATTGATATCTTTAACATTAAAATCATATATATTCATAGTACTGTCCTTGGCATTTAAAACGATGAAAGAAAATATGAATATGAACATGAGTTTATAAGTCATGATTTTTCCTTTTAGATGGTTTTTATTTGTTATATCTAATTTTAGTATATGTAGACATTAAAGGCAATAGTTAAACAAACTTACAAAATAAGAACGAATATGCTAAAATTCAAAAAAATAAAGGTTAACTATGGCAAAAGCAACGGCAAGACACATTTTAGTAAAAACAGAAAAACTATGTAATAAAATTAAAAGAGAGATTAATAAAAAAGAAATTACATTTGAAAAAGCAGCCAAGCAATTTTCAAAATGTCCCTCTGCTAAAAAAGGTGGAGATTTGGGACAATTTTATGATGGGCAAATGGTAGCTGCATTTGATAAAGTGGTATTTAATGAGAAGTTACATATGGTGCATGGACCAGTGAAAACGCAATTCGGGTTTCATTTAATAGAAATAGCTTCTCGCTCAAAATAAAAAAAGGGTTTTATAACAGCTATTTTTGAGCAATTTCTGCGTTGGCAATTACAATATGTTCGTCACATACTACGTGTATGTTCCTCTCATATTCTAATTGCCGCCTTGAACTTGAACAAAACTATCTATTCTAAAAACCTTTTACATGAGTATTAAACTTCAAAAGAGAATTTTTTATTTATTCTTCTTTATTTTCTTCTTCCTTTTCCTCGACTTTTACTTCATCACTCCAATCAGCAGCTGCCATTCTTGTAAGTTGTCTGTATCTAAATTGTGCATCGGCTTTATTTTTTGCAAACAATTCTTCTGCATGTTCTGGATTGTATATTTTTAGGTTTCTATATCGGTTTTCATGAAGTAAAAATTCTTCATATCTATCCCAATTTGGTTTTTTTCCTGATATTTTAATTGGATTCTTCCCCTCTTCAGATAATCTTGGGTCATAGGAATATATAGGCCAGTATCCACATTTTGTAGCCAAATCTGCTTGATCCACAGATTTCATTAGTCCACCATCCATTCCATGTGCAATACAGGGCGAATAAGCGATAATAAGAGAAGGTCCTGGATAAGCTTCAGCTTCTTTAATGGTTTGAATGGTTTGTCTTTGACTGGCTCGTGAGTTAATTTGTGCCACATATATATTTCCGTACATCATAGTAAGATATCCCAAATCTTTTTTTGCACTGGCTTTTCCATCATTAGTAAACTCAGCAATAGATCCAGCACGTGCAGATTTCGATGACTGACCTCCTGTATTGGAATAAACTTCTGTATCTAGTACCAGTACATTTAGATTTGTTCCTGTGGATAATACATGATCCAAGCCTCCATAACCAATATCATAAGCCCAACCATCTCCTCCAAAGATCCAATGTGATTTTCTAACAAAGAATTTTTTTAGTGAGAGTAATTCTAAAACACCAGGTTCATCAGTATGTGCTTGAAGTGCAGGGATGAGTAAGTCTCGAAGTCTTTTTGTTTTAGGGCCATCATTTCTATCTTTAATCCATTCATTAAATAAAGTAACCAAAGGGTTTGCAACTTTATCCATATTATCACTCATAATAGTTTGTATTCTATTTCTATTGGTTTCAACAGCATGATACATACCGTAACCAAATTCTGCATTGTCTTCGAAGAGTGAATTTGCCCAAGCTGGACCTTCTCCCTTAGCATTTTTGGTATAAGGAGTTGAAGGAGCAGAAGAGGCATAAATAGTAGAACATCCAGTGGCATTTGCAATCATGGCTCTATCACCAAAGAGTTGAGTGACTAGGGCAATATAAGTTGTCTCCCCACAGCCAGCACAGGCAGAATGAAATTCAAATAAAGGTTGGGCAAATTGTGAACCTTTAATAGTATCAGTAGAAACAACATAGTCTTTATACTCGACATCATTAAATAAATAATCAGCATTATCTTGCTCACCACGTTTATCTTCATCTCCATAAGGAACCATCACTAAGGATTTATCTTTAGTAGGACATACATCCACACAAATATTACATCCTGTACAGTCCTGAATAGATACTTGTATTTTGTATTTGAAATTCCCTTTGATATGTTTTCCTGTACCTTCGAGTATATGGTCTTTAACGCCTTGTGGTGCATTTTCCATTTCTTTGTCATTGAGTAAAAAAGGACGAATAACCGCATGGGGACACTCAAAGGCACATTGATTACATTGAATACAGTTTTCTTCAATCCACATGGGTACAATATCAGATATACCTCTTTTTTCATATTGGGTTGAGCCAGCTTCTAGGGTTCCATCTTCGCGGTCTGTAAATATAGAAACAGGAAGAGTATCTCCTTTTGCTGCATTGACTATTTTTGCAAAATTCTCAACATAATCACTTCCTATATATTTACTGCTAATGATTAACTCTGCACTCTCATATGATGCCCAATCAGGATCAATGGGTACTTCTACAATACCATGTTCCCCTTCATCTATGGCTTTATAGTTCATCTCTACTATATCATTGCCTTTTGAGGAATAGGTTCTTTTTGCATATTCTTTCATATAGGTTTTGGCCTGATCATATTCAATAACATTGGCAAGTTTAAAAAATGCTGCTTGCATAATGGTATTGGTTCTGTTTCTTAATCCAATCTCACGTGCCAGTTTGGTGGCATTGATGATATAAAATTTTACTTTTTTATCAAAAAGCATTCTTTTTACTCTGCTTGGTAAGGTAGACGCAATTTCTTCTTGTGAGTGGATAGAGTTAAGTAAAAAGGTTCCTCCCTCTTTAAGTCCATCTATTACTTCATATTGTTCTAAATAAATTTCTTTGGAACAAGCTACAAAACTTGGATTGGTAACATAATAGGTTGAGCGAATAGTATCTTTTGAAAATCGTAAATGTGAACGTGTAAAACCACCCGCTTTTTTTGAATCATAAGCAAAATAAGCCTGGGCATATAAATTGGTTTTATCTCCAATAATTTTCACTGAGTTTTTATTCGCTCCAACTGTTCCATCTGCACCCAAACCATAAAATAGACATTCTGTCACTTCAGAAGAATTGACTGCAATATTGGGTCCTAATTCAAGGGAGGTAAAAGTGACATCATCATTAATACCCACTGTAAAACCATTTTTAGGGTTAGGGGAACTCAGGTTATCAAAAATAGCAATAACTTGAGCTGGAGTAAAGTCTTTTGAAGATAAACCATATCGTCCTCCAATAATTGTTGGTTGAAGGGTATGTTTATAAAAAACATTTCTAATATCCAAATATAAAGGCTCACCCAATGAACCTGGCTCCTTGGTTCTATCTAAGGCACAAATTCGTTGAACTGTTTTAGGAAGAACATTCATGAAGTACTTGGTTGAAAAAGGTCTATATAAATGAACTACAAGCAGACCTACTTTTTTATTTTGAGTTTTACGTAAAAAATCAATGGTTTCTTTTATTGTTTCATTAGCAGAACACATACAAGTAATAATATCAGTGGCTTCTGGATCACCATAATACATAAAAGGCTTATATTCTCTTTTGGTTACTTTTGAAATTTCTTCCATATAATTATTGACAATATCAGGCATGGCATTATAAAATTTATTGGCAGCTTCTCTTCCTTGAAAATAAATATCGTCATTTTGTGCACCACCACGAGTCACTGGAGATTCAGGATTAAGTGCAGCATCTCTAAATCTTTGAACTGCATCGTAATCTAAAAGTTTATCAAAGACACTATAGTCTATTACTTCAATTTTATTGATTTCATGGGAGGTTCTGTAACCATCAAAAAAGTGCATAAAAGGAACTCTTCCTTTGATAGCCGATAAATGTGCGATTCCAGCTAAATCCATGACTTCTTGCACCGAACCTGAGGCCAACATACAATATCCAGTAGCTCTGGCAGACATAACATCTTGGTGATCTCCAAATATGGATAAGGCATGTGTAGCAATGGCACGTGCTGCTATATGAATAACACTGGGAAGTAATTCACCTGCCATTTTATACATATTGGGAATTTTTAATAATAAACCTTGGGAGGCTGTATACGTAGTAGTTAAAGCACCTGCTTGTAGCGAGCCATGTACAACACCTGCTGCCCCCGCTTCACTTTGCATTTCAATAACCTTTACAGAAGTACCAAATAGGTTTTTCTTTTTTTGCGCAGCCCATCTCTCTGTATTGTCACCCATAGCAGAAGCAGGACTGATGGGAAAAACACCCGCCACTTCTGTAAAGGCATATGAAGCATAAGCCGCAGCTTCGTTACCATCCATTGTTTTTAATACTTTTGCCATGATAGGTTCCTCCTTGAAGGAAATAGTGAATAAATGGTATTTGAAGATTAGTTAAGTATTTATGAAAGATAAAAATTAATTGATAACGCTTATAATTCTATATGAGGGAAGATAGTTTGAAAATTGTTGAGGTATAGAGTTTCCGGACCCAAACAGCATAAAGTAACCTTTATACTGTTTAATGTTTTTTTAGATATCTTAAATTTTATATTCTTGAATAAGTTTTACAGCTTCAAGGGAGTTGGGTGTAATAAACTTGGTAAATTCTTTTAACTCTTCTTCTGCTCCATATCCACATAAAACGCCTACAGAATTCACACCTGCTGAATTGGCACTTATCAAATCAAGTTGTGTATCTCCTACCATCCAAATATTAGATGTTTTCTCAATACTCATTAAATCTAAAGTTTTTAAAATAGGTTCAGGATGAGGTTTTGGATGTTCTACATTTTCTCTACCTGTAACAAATTCAAAATACTCCATGATTCCAAGATGTTCTAATAATGGAATAGTAACTGAGCCAGTTTTGGTAGTAACAATAGAGAGTCTTGCAAAAGATTTGGCCAACTTTAAAGCCTCTTTTGCATCTTCTAAAAGTTCGGTTTGGGCTTTGGAGATGGTTCTGTATTTTGTTTTGTACACATCTACAAAATCCCAAACAACTTCTTGTTCAACTCCTAGATCCATAAACATGATTTCAAGTGGATGTCCTATTAAAGATTTGATATCTTCATCATTTCCTGTAAATTCGAAATTCATTTGATTAAAACTATGATAGAACGTTGATACAATTGCATCGGTTGAATCTATGAGCGTTCCATCTAAATCAAATAATATAATATTTTCTTTCAAATATTTTCCTTTGTTAACTTTATAATGGTTATAATTATTATGGTTTTATCCAATTTTTTTGATTGTGCATTATACCTAAAAATGCAGGTTCTACGTTCTTTATTTTCTTATTTACTACTGTAATAGAATTTGAGGTATATAAAAATAGATAAGGTAAATCAGAAGTAATTTTTTTAAATATTTTTTTATAAATTTTCGAGAATTTTACTTTATCAATAGTTGTACTTCCCATTTCAATTAAGGTATCAACTTCTTTATTTGTGTATCCTGTTAAATTAAACGAACCAGTTTTTCGTGAATTGCTATGCCACAAAGGATAAGCATCGGGCATTAATGCTAAACTCCAACCTAAAAGAACAGCTTCAAAGTTTCTTGGATGAACCACTGTATTTAAAAAAGCTTGCCATTCCATAACTCTAATTTTCATGATAACTCCCACTTTTTGAAGCTGATATTGTAATATCTGCGCAGCATTGATTCTTATTTCATTTCCTGTATTGGTTACAACTTCAAAAGTAAAGGGATTATTTTTATTATATCCCGCTTCTTGTAAAAGTTTTTTTGCTTTTTGCACATCTTGAACAATATTTTTGGTATCTTCTGGATAGACAAAACTACCCTTTAAAAAAGGCCCATTGTTTACTTTCCCATGTCCTAAAAATAAGATGTCCACCAATTCTTGTCTATTGATAGCCAAAGAAAGGGCTTTTCGTATTTTTATGTTTTTAAACTTTTTATGGTTCAAATTAAAACCCAAATAACTATAAGATAAACTGGGTTGCTCAATGATGGAGTAGTTTTCTTTAAATTTTTTATTTATTTGCCGATCAATTTGAAGGGGAGTTAATTTTCCCACATCAAGTTTTTTTTGCTTTAACATTAAAAATGAAGTAGTTGGATCTGGGAGAAAAGTATAATTTATTTCATCAATTTTTGCTCGACCATCAAAATAATCATCAAATGCTACAAGTTTTATATCTTTGCCACTTTGAAAGGACTTAAGTTTATAGGCATTGGTTCCTATTGGTTGTTTATTATAAATACTGGTCATCATATCTTTTTCATCTTTGTAAATATGATAAGGTAAAATACCAACCAACCAAGCCTCCAATGCTTTAAAGTAAGGTTCTTTATAAATGATTTCTATGGTGTAAGGATCTAGGGCTTTGACACTGTGAACTTTTTCATAGTTAGAACCAAAGGTGACAAATATCTTTGGATTGATGATTGAATTATAAGTGAACACCACATCTTTTGCTGTGAATTTTTCCCCATCATGCCAAAGAACATCTTCTCTCAAATATATGATGAGTTTTGTTTTACTTTCAAAAGTATATTTTGATGCTAAGTCAAGTGCGATTTTTCCATCTTTATCATATTTAAACAAACCATTAAAAATCCAATCAGTTATTTCACTACTGGCACTGTCACTTGCTAATAAAGGATTGAGTCTACTTGGGCTTGAAGTCATGGATAAATTTAAGGTACTTGCATTAAGTGTAATAGGTAATAAAAAGTAAATTGTACATAAAGTAATGAGTGTTTTTATTAAATATTTCATGATATATTGTAGTGTATTCTTACATAATTGGATATAAAAAAAGGAGCGACAATTGTCGCTCCTTTTGAAAGTAAAAAACTTTTGAAAACTGATACTATCTTTTTGAGAACTGAACAGACTTTCTTGCTTTTTTTCTACCGTATTTCTTTCTTTCAACTGATCTTGCATCTCTAGTTAATAAACCATGAGGTTTTAAGATCGCTCTGAATTGCTCATCATAAGCAACTAAAGCTCTTGAAATTCCGTGTCTTACTGCATCAGCTTGAGCTGAGTAACCACCACCAAGAGTTTGAACTACAATGTTTACAGATGTAGTTTGTTTAGCTACTTCTAATGGTTGCATAACTCTTTTTTTAATAGCTTCTAATCCACCTAACCATGCATCAATTGATCCACCATTAATAGTTAATTCTCCACTACCATTTTCTAACCATACTTTAGCTACAGCTGTTTTTCTTCTACCGGTTGCATATATTTTCGCCATAAGTTCTAACCTTTGATTTGCGCAGTGTGAGGGTGATCAGCACTTGCATATACTTTTAATTTTTTAATCATTGCTTTACCAAGTTTTGTTTTTGGAAGCATACCTCTTGTTGCTAATTTAAAAAGCTTTTCAGGGTTGTTTTCTAACATATCTGACATTTTGTGAGTTTTAGTACTACCAAAATATCCAGAGTGTGTGAAATAATTCTTAGCAGCTAATTTATTACCAGTAAATCTTACTTTACTAGCATTAATAATAACTACGTTATCTCCACAATCAACATGAGGTGTAAAAAACGGTTTGTTTTTTCCTCTTAAAATTGTAGCTACTTCAGTAATAATTCTACCGAACACTTTATCAGTTGCGTCTATGATGATCCAATCTCTTTTAACATCAACAGCTTTTACCATTTGAGTAAATTTCATTTATTTTCTCCGATTTGATTAATGAGTTGGAATAGTAGTGAAAGATAACTTAGAGTTACCTAAATTTAAGTGAACTTTAATTAAATTTTTATTAATTTAAGCTCTACTTAAACTTAATGCTAAAAATAGAGCCCATTTCTAGTTCACTGTGGATTTCAAGTTTAAATTTGTGTAAGGATAAAATACTTTGTACTATAAAAAGTCCAAGACCCAAAGAGTTATTCCAGTCATTTTTTGAAACACGATAGAACTTTCCTGAAATTTTATCAAGTTCTTTTTGACCAATTCCAATACCTTTATCAGTGATTGAAATACTATTGGATTTGATATCAACTATAACTTCATCCTCTGAGTATTTTAAGGCATTTTCTATTAAGTTACCCAATGCTATACTAAAAAGTGTCTCATCAATTTCCAAAGATATGTCTAAACCTTGAATAGTAATTTGTCTTTCTTTATATTTAGACTCCAAATCTGAAACAATTTCTTGTGAAACTTTCAATAGTGAACATTTCATATAGGTATTGGTTAATTTACCTTCTTCCAGTTTTACTGTTAGTCTTAGTCTATCAATAATTTGTGACATCTTGTTACTACTGGTATAAATTTTCTGTAAAAACTTTTCTTTCATAGGAGGTGGAAGTTGCTCATCATTCAATATAGTCTCACTGTAACCTGAAATTATTGCAATGGGATTTTTAAATTCATGTGAAATAGCAGAAATAATTTCATCTTTTTGTCTGTTGGCCAATTTAAGTTTTGCGGTGTGTTTTTCTTTTTGTTTCTCTCTTTTGAGTAAAGTCGAGGATACTTCATTTAATAAATTTGTTATATCAAAAAATTCTTTTGTATAGTTTGAGGGAATAGTATTTTTGTAATTTTTTTTAGTCAAGTTTTTGAGAAAACTTGAAATATCATCGGTTTCTTTTTCGATTTTTTTACTTATTTTATAAGATATTAAAAAAGCGATTAAAAAAAACAGTGCAAATATTGCTGTAATTTGTAAGGAGAGTTTTAAAAATACATCTTGCAATAAATCTATATAATCAGACATTCGTATATAAATGGTTTGATTATTTATTTGTACTTTTTTTGCAATATACAATAAATCTTTTTTTAAAGTATTAGAAAATCGTATACTTTTCCCAATATTATCAAACTTTGCATGTATGATCTCTACTCTATTTTTATGATTTTCCATGGTGAGTTTATTTTTATCACTGTCTTCAATGACCACACCTTTCTCATCAATAATAGTGATACGAAGGCCTGTTGTTTGTTTAAGTTGTTTTACAATACTGCTAATATTATTTAAGTTGACCAAGGAAACAGAAAGGGAATCTATATTTTGAGAAAGATTTTTTTCAATTTGTTCAATATATATATTTTTTATCCAAAAATAAGAGCTTACTCCCGTACCCAATAAGATAGCAAAAAATATTAGTGCATAACTTCTAAAAAAATGCTGATGTATTTTCAACAAAATATATATCCCTCTCCTCGAATGGATTTGATATATTCTTTTTCATTATCTGGGTCAATCTTTGATTTCAATCTTTTGATGGCAACATTAACCGTTTTGAGTTTTTTATCATAGGAATCTTCCCATACGGTTTCCAATAGATGTTCTCGACTTAAAAGAATATCTTTGTTTTTGATAAACTCTAAGAGTAAATCATGTTCTAAATGGGTTAATTCAATTTCAAGCTCATTAATAAAGAACTTTTTGTTAGCTGTTTTATATAAGATATCACGGATTTTTAGAACATCAACTTTTTTTGAGGTTCTTTTGATAACGGCATTAACTCTTGCACATAATTCTTTTAAATTAAAAGGTTTGGTAATATAATCATCTGCATGATGATCAAATCCTTCTAGAATATCTTCATCTTTATCTTTTGCAGTTACATAAATCACAGGGATATTGTATCCTTTAGATTTAATTTTTGAAATAAATTTTGTACCATCACTACCAGGTAGGTTTCTATCCATCAAAATTAAATCAATATTTTCTTCATCCAACATATCAATAACACTTGAACCTACATTTAAACACCCAATAGTGTCATGTCCCGCTTTTTGTAAGGTATATTCTAATAGTTCTAATATATCTTCTTCGTCTTCAACGATTAAAATTAATTTGTTTGAATTCATTTCTTTTCTTTTTCCAGTGGATTATGAATACTTTCATTATCATACATAAGGGCAGTATCTTTTGATATTTTTATACTACCTGGACTAAACTTTATGGTTAATATTCTAAACATAAAAAATATAAAAATGACAAACAGTAAAAATAAAATATTGTCATAGTCTTTATTTTGATTAGAGGATTGTATGATAACATCTCTAATCAAAAAGATAATAAAAATATCAATAACAAACCTCAATCGTAGTTTTTCTTTTTTGATAAAGTCTGAAATCATTTTCATCACTTCCATGATGACCACAAACTCAAGCATAAGTACAATGGTTTTATGAAACTCTAGTTGTAAAACCAAGACACTTATAAATACGACGGCTGCAATAAGTAGTTCAAAGTTACTACTTAAATAGTTTTTAATTCTTTCTATACTTTTCTTCATGGCATTATATCATATTAGGCTTGATGTAATTCTCCACCTAAGTGTGCAAAAATAAGTAAGTTTGCAATACTTGCAGCTCTATCCGCAATTTTTTCAAGACGTCTTAAACTACTTAAAATATCAAGATAATCTTTTGACAACTCCACTTTATTAGAGAGCTTTTTTAGCAGGTTCTTTTCAATCATTGCATATAAGTCATCTGTCTTACTTTCTTCCACTAAAACCCTTTGATAAGATTTTTCAATTTCTTGGATTGTATCCATCTTGATGATTTCTATTGATGTTTTAATTGCTGCTATTGATGCTTTTTGTAAAGGAATGGAAAACTCCAAGATATTATTAAAGTCAATATCTGTGTGAAGAGATTTGGAAAAATTCTTAATAAAACTCTTTGTATTGGTACCTGCTCGAACTATCTCATTGGTCATTTTTAAATATGAAACCATTGATCTTAAATCTCTTGCTTCTGGTTGGTGAAGAGCCAAAGCTCTTAAAATTAAATTATCAATTTTATTTGACATGTGAGATATATTATTTAATTCACTTTTTGCTTTGGAAAATAACTTTACATCTCCACTGGAAATTGCTTCAAGTGAAATTTCGTTGGCAACAACAACTTTTTGTCCCATTGCGTAAATTTCATCTTGTATTTTTGCTGACATCACTTCAAAAGTTTTTAACATTATCCAAATCTCCCTGTAATATAATCTTCTGTTTTTTTCTTCTTCGGATTAACAAAGATAGTTTCTGTTTCATCATATTCAATCAAATCACCTAAGTGAAAGAAGGCTGTATAATCTGCAACTCGTGCAGCTTGTTGCATATTGTGAGTTACAATTACAATGGTATACTTTTTCTTTAATTCCAACATCAAGGCTTCGATTTTCTCTGTTGAGATGGGGTCTAACGCTGAAGTGGGTTCATCCATTAATATAACATCTGGTTCAACGGCAATGGTTCTTGCAATACATAAACGTTGTTGTTGTCCCCCTGAAAGAGATGTTCCTGGATGGGTAAGTGAGTCTTTTACTTCTTCCCAAAGTCCAGCACTAATAAGTGACTTTTCAACCAACTCATCACATTCTCTACCTTTTTTGACCAAACCATGTTTTAAAGGAGCATAGGCAACATTTTCATAAATGGATTTTGGAAAAGGATTGGGTTGTTGAAATACCATTCCTATTTTTTTTCGAACACTAACTTCATCAACATCTTTATCATAAATATTTTTTCCATCAATGATAATTTTCCCTTCAACATTCGCTGTTCCAATTAAATCATTCATTCTATTGATACATCTTAAAAAAGTTGATTTTCCACAACCCGATGGACCAATTAAGGCTGTAATTTTGTTTTTATGTAGGTCAATATTGATATTTTGTAAAGCATGTTTACTTCCGTACCATAAATTTAAATCTTCTACATTAATTTTTGTTTTCATATTTCTCCTAATTTATGTCCAAACAATTCATATTTTTAATGAATTGTTTACCACTTTGTTTCAAATTTTTTTCTTAAATAAACTGCAACGGTATTTAATGAGATTAGAACAGATAAAAGTACCAAAATACCCATGGCTGTTTTTTCTATATATGCCCGTTCTGGCATTCCTGCCCAGGTGAATATTTGTGCTGGCATTACTGTTGCTGCTTCTGTTATAGTACTTGGACTGTCTGGAATAAAAGCAATCATTCCCACAATAATTAAAGGTGCAGTTTCACCCATAGCTTGAGCCAAACCAATAATTGAACCTGTCATAATTCCTGGGAATGCTAAAGGTAGTACATGATCTCGAACCACTTGTATTTTGGTAAGTCCTAGACCATATCCTGCTTGTCTAATGGTATCTGGAACTGATCTTAATGCTGCTCGTGCAGTTACTATGATAATAGGTAAAGTCATTAATGCCAATGTAAGTCCTCCCACAAGTGGTGAGGATCTAGGCATTCCAAATATATTAATAAAAATTGCAAGCCCTAATAATCCAAACAATATAGATGGGATTGCAGCAAGGTTATTAATATTTACTTCAATCATTTGTGTAAATCTATTATCATCAGCAAATTCTTCAAGATAAATAGCTGTCATTACTCCTATTGGAAATGAAACTGCCATGGTTACTAAAAGTGTTAATATTGATCCAATGAGTGCGGATTTAATCCCTGCAAATTCTGGAATTTTTGAATCACCATTGCTGAAAAAGATTGAATTAAATTGTAGTTCTACTCTATTTTGCTTTTCTAATTCATCTACTAAGTTTCTATCTTTATTCTTAAGTTTATAGTGGTTTCCTTTGATATACTGATCCACTTGATCATCAGCTAAGGCCCAAACTAGTTTCTTGGTATTCATTAGTTGTGGGTTTTCTTTCATTTTTTTAGGAATGGCTCTTAACCAAGCACGGCTGACAATCTTACGTAAATCTTTGTCAATGGCTTTTCTCGATGAGTTCATTGATTTTTCATTGTAAGTTACTTCAACTTGAACATAAGTTTGTTGTAATGCAGGTATTCCTTTACCAATCATATCTACCATGAAAAATACCAAAAAGGCTATGGCTGTAATCAGAGATGATAAGGCAAAAAGTTTAAATCTTTTTGCACTGGCATGTCGTTTTTTAAGACTTGGATCGTAAAACGGATTATTTTTTGTTTTCATAGGTTATTCACTTTATATTTTTCTTTAAATTTTCTAATAAAATACACTGAGATGATATTTAAAATCAAGGTTACTACAAATAGTACCAGACCCAATGCAAATGCGGATAGGGTTGCTGGTGAGTCAAAGGCTTGATCTCCAACAAGGGCATCAACTATACGAACAGTTACGGTTGTCATATCTTCAAGAATATTTAAAGTAAGGTTTGGTCGAAGACCTGCCGCCATTACTACAATCATTGTTTCTCCTAAAGCTTTTGAAACACCTAAGATACATGCAGATATGATTCCTGGAAGTGCGGCTGGAAGTACCACTGCTTTTATACTTTCAGCTGGAGTAAGTCCAAGGGCAAGTGCACCTTTTCGCTGAGAATCAGGAACGGCACTAATCACATCATCACTTAAAGAAGAAATAACAGGAATAATCATAATCCCCATTACCACTCCACTAGCAAGTGCAGAGTTAAAAGAAGCTTGTATTCCAATAGCCTCACACACTTGTACAATAAAAGGTGCCACAGTAATTGCTGCAAAAAATCCATAAACAACTGTAGGAATTCCTGCTAGAATCTCAAGAAGAGGTTTTACTTTACCTCGAACTGCTACACTTGCATATTCACTCATGTAAATTGCGCTAAAAATTCCAATGGGAAGGGCAACACACATTGCAATGATTGTAATGATAAAGGTTCCTGCAAAAATAGGAACGGCTCCGAACTTACTATTTTCTACTCCTGGAGACCATTCAGTACCTGTTAGAAAATAGATGAAACTTTTTAATTTGAAAAATTCCAATGCCTCAAATAAAATCGAGAACAGAATTCCAAATGTAGTTAATACTGAAATAATAGAAGCTGTAATTAAAAGATATTTAATGACATCTTCTTTGAATTGAATCGTCTTATTTTTTGATTCAAAAACTTTATGGGAATGTTTTTTAACTTTCAAACAAATCTACCTTTGTACTTATTTTTTTTTATTATAAATAAAGATGGTTACAGTATGGTTACGCATTTATACAATTGAACTTTTATAAGTAAAGGTGGATACCTCAAGGTGGTTAAAACCAAAACTTTTTGCCTTACATAAAGATATATCTGCGCTGATTAATAAATTGGTATTTTCATCAATTTGATTACCTTTGAGGCAAACAAGACCTGCACTTAAGGTAACATGACGCTTCTCTTTATCTAAGATATATTTAATTTTAAGTGCGTTTATTTCTTCTAAAATAGTGGCAGCAACTTGTATTGAAGCTTTTTTAGTATTGTTCTCCAATAGAAGGGCAAATTCTTTCCCTCCTATTCTAAAAGTTGAATGATCGTCTTTATGTAGTTCCGTGATTTTGTGGGAAATTTTTTTTAGTACCTTATCCCCTTGTTGGTAGGAGTTACTTTTATTATATTTTTTAAAGTCATCAATTTCAAATAAAATGAGAGTAATATATGTATTATTTTGTTGGGCATAATTCATTTTTTTTGATAAGATTTTCTCAAAGTAGGTTTTGTTGTAGAGATTGGTTAAATGATCTATGATGGTAATTTTTTCCAACTTCTTTTTTTCTGTAATATCGTGAGAAATAGAAATGTATCCATCAATTTTCCCCAGATTATCATAACTTGGACTGATCATCGTTTTTAACCAATAATCTTCTTTTTGCTGACTTAAGTTCTGTATTTCACCTGTCCAAATATTTCCTGCTTTGATTGTTTTCCATAAATCAACTATTTTTGATTTTGGGGTATTATTGTGTTTAATAATATTGTGATTTTGACCAACTAACATATTTTTTGAATATCCTGATATTTCACAAAATGCATTGCTTACTGTTTTAATGGTTCCATTTAAATCTGCGGTTGAAAGAATGATATATTCATTTAGAAGATGCGAAAAATTATCTTGATTTTCACTTTTTTTAGAAATATTACTCAAATCTCTTACACTGGGATTAATTTTATGGGAGATAGAATCAATGATGGGATAGTATTTTTTAAGTTTATCTATATTGGTGGTTGGTCTTTGAATGTAATATCCCTGAACACTGTTACAGCCAATTTCATGACACATGTCCAGTTCTTCTTGTGTTTCTATTCCCTCAGCTATTATTGTTGAGTTTATAGACTTAGCAATATTAATGATATTTTTTAAAAACAGTTTCTTTTTTTGGTCTTTGAAAATATCTGTGATAAAAAAACGATCAATTTTAATGTGATTTGGGTTTAGATAATAGAGTAGTTTTAATCCTGAAAATCCAGTTCCAAAATCATCTAAAGCTATTTGATAACCTTGTTCTTGATATAAATTAAAAACAGTTTGAGCTTCTATAAAAGATCTAAATTTGTGTTTTTCGGATATTTCAAAGGTTAGAATACTTTTGTCTATGTTTAATTTATCAAGTATTTTAGTGGTTTGACCTTCTTTATAATTGGGCATTTCAATGATTCTGTTGTCCAGATTATAAAAAATTTTGATATTCTTGTCATAAAGTTTTGAATTAATAATTTTTTTTAGAACTTTTTTTCTCAATTTCAAATCTAAGGTATGCAGAATTTTTTCTTCATAAGCTGTATCAAAAAAACTATCAATAGAATCAAAACCTACTTCTTTATAGTTTCTCAAAAGTGCTTCATACGCAACGGTTTTTCCATTATTGATATCAACAATAGGCTGGAAAGCAAAATCTATATTATCTATTATGTGTAACCATGTTTTGTCTAACATTTGTCCTCTTTATCTTATAGTAAAAGAATTTTAGATTAAAATGGTTACAACTTAATTACATAATGGTTACTATTATTTTATGGAGACTCCCAAGGGGTCTTCAGTTTTTTTTGATGCTTTTTTAATTTGGCCTAAAACATGGTCAAGATTACTTTTATTACTTAGGTTTGAAATCTCAATAATAGCACTAGAAACGCTTAGTAACTTAAATTGCCTGGGGGTTCCAAATCTATCAGTTGAGCTGATATATCCATTTTCTCTATCTTCAGGGCTATAGAAGTTTTTTGCATTTTGATGGAAAGTTTGACATAGGTTTTTTACTAGTAAATAGATTTCATTAAAGGATGAGTCTTTAAATCCCAAAAAGAAATCATCCCCACCTACATGTGCAATAAAATGTTTAGATGAAATATTCTTTTTTAATAATTCTGAAAACATAATAATGGCTCTATCTCCTTGTCTAAATCCATAATAATCATTAAAAGGTTTAAAGTCATTAAAGTCTAAATACACAATATGTGTTTGATGTTCAGATTTATTTTTAAATGAGCTGTTAATATAATCATTTATTTGCTGGTTACCAGGTAATTTGGTCAGTGGATTTTGGTCTCTTGCTATTTCAATGTTTCTTTTATAAGAAAGGGAGAGTAAATTATTGACATTGATAAAACCATAATAACAATTCTCACGGGTCAAAAATATCCCTTTGGGACTATTTTTACTGGAATTGTAAACCTCTAAAGATTTGTCTATTCCCCAGCTTACTTCTACACTCAGTATTGGTTTCACATAAGAAGAAAATTTATCACGATTTGATAAATTTTTTGATAAGGCAATACCATATTGAGAATAAGATATTTTTTTAATATCATCTTCATAAATGATACCGGTTAAATGATTGGATTCATTTACAACTGGAACAAAACTATTACTGGGATTTTCTTTAAAATACAAAAATAAATCATGTAAAGTTGCATTATGTAAAATGGGATTAACATAGGAAATATAATCTTCATCAATTAGATTATCTACTTCTTTTCTTTTATCGGTTTTGTATAACTTTGCAATATGAGTATAAATATTTTTAATTCTTGAAATATCTATTTTGGGTTTTTGAACAACAAATCCTTGTATAAAATCTACACCGATGTCTTTACAAGTGTAATATTCAATTTCGCTCTCAACTCCTTCTGCGATAGTTTGTATTCCCATTAGGTGTGCGATATTAATAATAGAAGCACAAAAAAGCCTTTTTTTTGAATCGCTTTCAATATCTTGAATAAAAAAACGGTCCAGTTTGATAAATTTTGCTTGGGAATGATACAACAATTGAAGACCCGATACTCCTGTTCCAAAATCATCAATGGCAATATCATAGCCATCTTGTTTGTATTTATTCACCATGGATATAATGGCATTATGATCTTGAAGTGTTCCTCTCTCACTTAATTCAAAACACAAACAGGTTTTATCCAGCTTATATTTTTCTAAAATTTGTTGGGTATTTCCACAACTGTAATCTGGCATGTATAACAATCTATTATCTATATTAAAAAAAAGCTGGATAGAGTTTGTATCTAAGGAAGAATACTTTTCAATGGCTTTTTGTCGTAACCTTAAATCAAACTCATATAAAATACCTTGATTAAATGCTTCATCAAAACAGTTGATAATAGAATAAAAACCACCTGCTTCGCTTACGTTTCTAAGTAGGGCTTCAACCCCATAAGTTTTCCCCGTAATGGTATTAACGATTGGTTGAAAAGCGAAGTCTAAATTGGTGAGTATCTTTTCCCATTTTGTATTCACGTGATTCCTTTTGTGAAAGTATTAGTGTATTTTCATGCTTGAGTAAAGGTAGAGAGTTGTGGTAGATGAGTGTTGAAAGTGGAGTGTATAAATGAGGAGTAAAACTCCTCATTTAGTATTATTTAGAAGTTAAGTCTTCTAATGAAAGTTGTGATCTTGTTGTTACTGCTGTTCTAATATTCGTTCGTTTAGTATCAGGTAAAGAAATAAGACCAATTTCACCTAAAATTCCTTCTTTTCCAATCATTTCTTCATTCATAAACATATCAACATATTTGTTCATAGCTGGAACTGCTTTAGCATGAGAGTTTTTGATGTAGAAAAATAAACTTCTAGAAATTGGATATTTACCACTTGAGATATTTTCAGGTGTTGGCATAATTCCATTTACTTTAGCCGCTTGTACTTTATCTTCATTTTCAACTAAAAACGAGTATCCAAAAATACCAAAAGCTTTTTTGTTTTTATTTAACTTTTGTACAATGATATTGTCATTTTCACCTGAAGGTACATATACTCCATCTTGTCTTACTGTATGGTATTTTTTATATGCTTTATATTTCTTTTTATCTTTTTTATATAAAGAAGTATATTCTGTCATCTTTTTAAAAGTACCTTTTAATACCATATCTTCAAAGGCATCTCTTGTACCTGATGATTTTGGAGGACCATAAATAACGATTTCTCTATTTGGTAAAGATGAGTCAATTTGAGACCAGTTTGTATACGGATTTTTAATTAATTTTCCATCTTTGTTTGGAACTTCAGCCGCAACTGCCAGTGCCAATTGTTTTTTTGAAACTGAAAAAGAATCATTTGATTTACTTTGTGCAAATGCAATTCCATCAAAACCAATTACAGCTTCAGTAATATCAGTCACTCCATTTTTAGCACAAAGTTTAAATTCTTTGGCTTTCATTCTTCTTGATGCATTTGTAATATCAGGAGTGTTTAAATCATTTCCCTTACAAAATAACTTCATTCCACCACCTGAACCAGTTGACTCAACTACTGGAGTTGGAAAAGAAGTAGTTGCTCCCAATTCTTCAGCTACTGAACTTGAAAATGGATAAACTGTTGAAGAACCTACGATTCTGATTTGATCACGTGCACTTAAACTCATAGTTAATGCAGCCGTTGCAATTAACGCTAATGTTGTTGTTTTAATTGACATATTGTCTCCCGTATTCTTTAAATTAGATATGGAAGTTTAAAACAGTTTGGTTACAGTTTGGTTACTCAGAATAATTGATGTTAAACACGACATTACTAATAGCATCATGAAAATCGTCGTAGTTGTCATAAGATTTAAAGATAGGAAGAAAAAATGAGAAGTTATTATTTGAGTGAATTTGTGTTTTCAAAAAATCAATATTTTCTTTTAAATCAATATGATTGAGTTTGGAATCTAGAGTTTTAAACGAAGTGAGTAGGGATTGATTATTTGTAGGTGAAATAAAATACAACATATTTTGTTCCGTACAGAGATTTTTTAAATCAAAAGATAATTTGATACTTACAAGATGTTTATTATATAAATACTCAGCCAAAACATCTGATCCTATATTAATACATAAACCAAAATTAACTATTTTGATATTGGCTTTTTTCACTTTGATTGATAAAGTAGATTCAATTGGTTTTGACGTTTTTGTTTTACTTTTGAAGAAGTTGTTTTTACGTAAGTTAAAATCTAATACATTTAATTTAATATCTTGAATAGTTTCTAGTTGAGATTTGATGTTTTTTAATGAATCTAGGTTATTGGATAATACTTCTGATGGATCGACATTTGGCACTGCTGACTCCTGTATGTATTTATACAAAAAAACTGGATTATTATTCCATAATTTTATGTAAGAAAAATAAAAAAAATAAAGTAGTTTGAAAAGAGGAGCAGGTATAAAAAGTTATTTTTAAGTAACCCGGCTATCTTTAAAAAAGACCCGTGGCTTTCCGTCCCAACTTCACAGATGGTTTGGCAAAAGCAGTGAGTATTATAAAACTTATTTTTTTAAATACTGCTGAATAGAAGAGTTTAATATTTTTTAATTGTTAGATAAAAATAAAAAGAAGTAGAAAATTACTTCTTTTTATGTTCTCGTGTTTTTCGTCTTAGGAAGTTAACACTGTATTGGGATTGAACCAGTTTTGTTTTTAATCCTTCTGGAATTTGAGTGATAAATACTCCAAATAAGATTAAAAATGAAGCGTATATTTGTGTGGTAGATAAAGTCTCATTTAAAAATATATAAGCCAAAATCACTGTAAATACTGGAATTAAATTTACATAGGATGCTGCTGTTGAAGCATGGGTTCTACTCACTGCATAATTAAACAAACCATATCCGCCTAAAGTTACCACTACTCCTAAATATAAAATAGAAAGCAGTGCATCTGAAGTAGGGTCGAATGTCATGGTATTAAACTCATAAATAGCAAAAGGGAGAAAGAATATAGCTCCAATAAATGATTGTGCGGCGGTTAAAAATAGAGCTGAGAAACTGTTAGACAAATGCCGAATAGCTATAGTATAACCTGCTCCACAAACCATTGCCAGAAATTCCAAAAAATTTCCAAACATTGGATTGGGAGCCGTTTGACTCGACACCGCATCTAAACTTAACCAAATGGCACCCATTACAGCTACCATTGAACCTACAATGAGTTGTCTTGAAATCAATTCTTTTAACAAAACCCCAGCTCCAACAGCTGTGATTAATGGCATCATTGATGTAATCATTCCAGCTTGTCCAGCGGTTGTATTTAATAAAGCGTAAGATTCAAAGATAAAATACAAACAAGGTTCAAAAATAGCCATTAAGACTATGTATTTTATATCTTTTTTCTGAAACTGTATTTTGAGAAACTTTTTAATAAAAAATACAAAACATAATGAAGCTAATATCATTCGCCCAAAAATGACGGTTAAAGGTCCTATGTCTTGCATGGCAACTTTAAGTGCAATAAAAGAACTTGCCCAAATTAACATAGCTGCACATAAAATTAACACTGTAAATAAATTCATATCTTTATTTTGCATAATGAGAACTCCTAAATTGTAATAATGTATCAGATAATCATATACTGTTTAAATTTTTATAGGAACAAAATATTTAAACTAAAGTAGAGAAAATCCTGTATTAAATTGTTGATCTTCGTAATGGATAATAAGTTTTAAAGGGGTAAAGTTTGGAAAGTAGGAAGAAAGAGGTTATAAACCGCTTGCTTCCATAATCTTGGCTTGATGATCAGCAATAAGTGGATCTACTACTTCATCAAATAGACCATCATTCATGATGTAATCAAGCCTATATAGTGTTAAGTTAATTCTGTGGTCAGATATTCTGTTTTGTGGATAGTTGTACGTTCTAATTCGTGCACTTCTATCACCAGAACCAACCTGTGCTTTTCTATCAGCACCTTCTTTTTCTTGTTGTTCTCGCATTTGCAAATCATTTAGTCTTGCTTTTAAGACTTTCATTGCTTTATCTTTGTTTTTATGTTGAGATTTTTGATCCTGGTTTGTTACAACAATTCCAGAAGGAATATGTGTAATTCTAACAGCAGAATCTGTAGTATTTACAGATTGTCCACCACATCCAGATGATCTCATCACATCAATTTTTAAATCATTAGGGTTAATTTCAATTTCGACATCATCAACTTCCGGCATTACTGCGACTGTGATTGCTGAAGTATGAACTCGACCTTGGGATTCTGTTGCTGGAACTCTTTGAACTCTATGAACTCCACCTTCGTATTTTAGTCTACTGTATACTTGCTCACCTTTTACAAGAATGACCATCTCTTTGTATCCACCAGACTCACTTTCGTTAGAGTTCATTATTTCAACTTTCCAACCTCGATTTTCGGCATATCTAAGATATCCTCTATAAAGGTCACCTACAAAAATAGCAGCTTCATCACCACCTGTACCAGCTCTTAACTCAAGATAAATATTTTTATCATCATTAGGATCTGTAGGTACCAATAAAATTTTGATTTCTTCTTCAATCTCTATTTTTCTAGGTTCAAGTTCTTTTAACTCTTCTTTTGCAAGTTCACCCAATTCAGCATCATCAAGTAACATTTTATTTTCTTCAATATCGTCAATTACTTGATTATACTCATTGGCAGCAGTTACTACGGGTTCAATACTAGACTGTTCTTTTGAAAGTTCAGTCATTTGTTTTATATCGCTAGTAATTTCTGGAGACATCAATAAATTATTGATTTCTTCAGATCTGTCAATGAATGGTTGCAGTTTATCTTTTAACATCAGTATTTACTTCAGTAACTTATATTGCGTTTACTTTTGTTTGTAATCTACTTACTTTTCTAGCAGCAGTTCCTTTTTTAAGGATACCTTTGCTTACACAATGATGTAAATAAGAGTTAACAGTTTTAACAGCAGTAGTTGCAGCTTCTTTGTCATTTGCTTCAACTGCAGTTAATACAGCTTTAGTTACATTTTTGATTCTTGTTTTGTAGAATCTATTTCTTTCAGTCTTAACGATTGTTTGTCTTGCTCTTTTTGCAGCAGATTTGTGATTTGCCATGTATTTAACCTTTTAGTAATATTTTTAAGGATAGAATAGTACTGAAAATATCTTTAAAGAAAGTTTAAAGTAAGTTTAAATTTAGGAAGTTTTAATGAAACTATTTGGTACAGATGGAGTAAGAGGCAAAGCAGGCGAGTTTTTGGACGCAATAACAACAATGAAATTAGCAATGGCTGCCGGTATATTTTTTAGGAAGAATTCATATACAAATAAAATATTAGTTGGAAAAGATACAAGAAAAAGTGGATATATGGTTGAAAATGCATTGGTTAGTGGTTTAACTGCTGTTGGATATGATGTGATTCAAATAGGTCCAATGCCAACACCTGCAATCGCATATTTAACAGAAAGTATGAGATGTGATGCTGGTATTATGATTAGTGCAAGCCATAATCCATATGACGACAATGGAGTAAAGTTTTTTGATATGCATGGAAATAAATTGGATACTTCAAGTGAAAAAGAAATTGAAGACATCTTTTACAATGATGACCTTCTTTTATCTTCACAAGTTATTGGAAAACAAATTGGTTCTTCAAAACGTATTGATGACGTGATTGGGAGATATATTGTATCTATTAAAAGTTCATTTCCAAATGATTTGACTTTAAATGGTATGCGTATTGTTTTAGATTGTGCCAATGGTGCAGCATATAAAGTTGGACCTACTATTTTAGAAGAATTGGGTGCAGATGTTATTGTTGTAAATGATAAACCAAATGGTTACAATATCAATGATCAATGTGGGGCTTTACATCCAGAAAATATTGGAAAATTGGTCACTGAATATCGAGCTGATATTGGAATTGCCCTTGATGGTGATGCAGATAGACTTGTTATTATTGATGAAAATGGTGAAGTGGTTGATGGAGATAAGTTACTTGGTGCATTGTGCGTTTACTTAGAAAGCCAAGATTTATTAAAAGGTAAATCTTGTGTGGCTACGGTTATGAGTAATAAAGCCCTAGAAGATTATTTGGGACAACATGATTTAAAACTACACAGAACAGATGTGGGTGATAAAAATGTTCTTAAACGAATGCATGAAGAATGTATTAATTTTGGTGGTGAGCAAAGTGGACATATCATTTTTGGTGATGTGGCAAAAACAGGTGACGGTCTGGCTTCAGCCTTACAAGTATTGGCTTTGATTTTAAAAAGTGGAAAAAAAGCAAGTGAAATTTTAAATTCTTTTGAGTTATATCCACAAATCTTGGTAAACATTCAAGTGAGTGAAAAATTGCCTTTGGATGAAATTGAAGGTTTAGAAAAACTTTTAGTAGCAATCAGAAAAAAAGGTATGCGAGAATTGATCCGATACTCAGGTACTGAAAACAAACTAAGAGTGCTTCTTGAAGGTAAAGACGAAAAATTGGTAAAAACAAGTATGGATGAATTGATTTCATTTTTTAAAACAAAATTGTAAAAGATATATGAAAAATAAAATTATATTATCAATATTGTTGTTTTCTACATTATTTGTTTTAGACCAATATGTAAAGTCAATTTTTGTAAATGGCTGGGAATGGCACAGTGAAGTTTTTTCACTGGTCCTAGCTTACAATTATGGTGTGGCTTTTTCGATGTTTGCTTTTCTGGCTGAGAATTTAAAGTATATACAAATAGCTATTTTAACAGCAGTCGTTATTTATCTTATTGTGAATAAAGAGGTGTTTGACTTATATTATATTCCCATAACTCTACTTTTTGCAGGTGGATTGAGTAATGTATTTGACCGTTTTATTCACGGTGGCGTTGTTGATTATTTTTACTGGCATTACTGGTTTGATTTTGCCATATTTAATTTAGCCGATGTGCTTATAGATATAGCAGTTGTGTTAATACTAATTGAACAATACCGACAATATAAAAAAGAGAAATTACAGAAGCAATAAGGCATCTTTGTGAGAGCTTAAAACTTCATTAGATTATGTCTTAACTTAAAATTAGATATAATAGAAAAAATTAATAAATAACTAGGTGAAAATATGGGACAAACTATAACAGAGAAAATATTCAGTGAACATGTAGGACATGATGTATTCGCGGGAGAAATTATCAGATCAAATATTGATATGGTAATTGGTAATGACATTACTACTCCTATTTCTATCAAAGCTTTTGAAGATGGTGGTTTTGAAAAACTTGCCAATCCAGACGGTTTTTCAATCGTTCTTGATCACTTCATTCCTGCAAAAGATATTGCTTCTGCAAATCAAGCAAGAATCTCGCGAGATTTCGCAATGAAACATGATTTAAAACATTTTTTTGATGAAAAAGATATGGGTATTGAACATGCACTACTTCCTGAAAAAGGTTTGGTTGTTCCTGGTGATGTAATCATTGGTGCTGATTCACATACCTGTACACATGGCGCTTTAGGAGCGTTTAGTACGGGAATGGGAAGTACAGACATTTCTTTTGGAATGATTACTGGCGGAAACTGGTTTAAAGTACCTGAAGCTATTAAAGTTGTATTTTCTGGAAAACCTGGTAAATATATAACAGGAAAAGATTTAATTTTAGAAGTAATTCGAATTTTAGGTGTTGATGGGGCTTTATATAAAACTTTAGAATTTACTGGGGATTCAATTCCATTTTTAACTATGGATGATAGATTCTCACTATGTAACATGGCAATTGAAGCTGGGGCAAAAAACGGAATCATCGCTTATGATGAGATCACAAAAGAATTTTTAGATACAAGACCTAGTTTAAGATCTGAACCTAAAATTTTCTATAGTGATGAAGATGCGGCATATTGTCAAGTTCTTGAAATTGATGTGGCAGCACTTGAGCCTGTTATTGCTTATCCATTTTTACCATCAAATGGGCACAGCGTATCAACAGCAGTGAATGACAATATCAAAGTGGATCAAGTATTTATTGGTAGTTGTACAAATGGACGATTATCTGACTTTAAAACTGCCTGTGAAATCTTAGAAGGTAAAAAAGTTGCACGACATGTAAGACTTATTTTAACTCCTGGAACACAAAAGATTTTAAGAGATGCTACAAAAGCTGGGTACATTGATGCTTTAGTTGATGCGGGTGCTGTTGTATCTAATCCTACATGTGGTGCATGTTTAGGTGGATACATGGGAATCTTAGGAGATAATGAAGTTTGTATTTCTACAACAAATAGAAACTTTGTAGGAAGAATGGGAAGTAGAAGTTCAAAAATCTACTTATCTAATACAGCGGTAGCTGCTGCTAGTGCAATTAGCGGTTATATTACTGACCCTTCATCTTTATAAAAAATGAATAAATCCCTTCAAAAATTACCCTGTGTGATTCTTTGTGGTGGGAAAAGTTCACGAATGGGAGAAGACAAAGCGCTTCTTCCTTTTGATAAATATAATACCTTAGTTCAATACCAAGTTGAACGTTTAAAACCTTACTTCAAATCAGTACAACTTTCTTCAAAAACAAACAAATTTGATTTTCCTTGTGACATTATTTATGATGCAGAAGAAATTTCTTCTCCAATGATAGCTTTAAAAACGATTTTAAATGCTCTTAAAGACGAAAAAGTATTTATTATGACCGTTGACACTCCTTTTGTCTCTTTAGGCACTATGGACAAACTATACGCTTCTTCAAAGAATTTTGATATTACTGTTGCACAAACTTTACGAACTCACAATTTATGTGGTGTTTTTTCTAAATCTATTTTGGCTAATGTTGTTGAGATGGTGGATGATGATTTTCATAAGATTGGGGCTTTATTGAAGAACGTCAATACTTCGTATGTGAAGTTTGATGATGAGAATGAGTTTTTGAATTTGAATACTCAAAATGAGTATAAATTGGCTATGGAACTTATTTAAAAATACTTGTTCTAAAAAGTTGAAGTAAATTGCTCTGACAACGTTAATATCACTTTAGTAAAAAACTTCTCTCTGATTCCTTTCTTTTTTTAACCGTAAAAAAATGAAACAAAAAAACTCGTCTGCGAGATGAGAATGGTCTGCGACTTCCCAAAACTTTAGAAAATATTTTCTGATGACAAAAACTCATAAAAAAATAGTACATCTAGTACTATTCTTTCATTCAGACAGTTTGTCCTCTTATCCGAAAAATTTTATAAAGTTCTGGCACTCTCAAAAGCAGACCTGAAGAGCATGGAATTACAAGGCAATAGAGTTCTTAATTAGTTTTGTTTGGT
>MAAG01000091.1 GCA_002163065.1 Arcobacter sp. 31_11_sub10_T18 | reverse complement strand
AATGCTTTGCATGATATCCAGTATGGGAAGAAATCTTTGTTTAAGAAGATTGATAAGATATCTCGGGAGATAAAGGGGTTTAAGAATAAGATTGAGGATAGTATTTAATTTTGCTCTTGAAGACGCTAAAGGTCTTCGTTCTCTACTTTCTTTTATTGAAAAGAAAGTAGCAAAGAAAGCAACAACGGCTTCGAAGGCAGAGCTATCCTCGTTTATTATTTATTATTTTCGGTCTGTCAAAACTCGCTAAAATGTGCTCCCAGCACATTTATTAACGCTCTAACAGTTGACAAACGGGTTTCGAAAAGAAAAAATAAACACTCGGCTTCTGCAGATGTTGTCAGTTGTCCACCTTTTACAATTAAAAAAGCTCTCTACACCAAATTACAAATAGGAAAAATCTATTATTTTGAAAATCCATGCTCTTAAAGGTCTGCTTTTGAGAATGCCAGAACTTTATAAAATTTTTCGGAGAAGATGACAAACTGCCTGAATGGAAAAATAGTACTAAATGTACTGTTTTGGAATGAGTTTTTGTCATCAGAAAATATTTTCTAAAGTTATGGGAAGCTGCAAGCCATTCTCATCTCGCAGACGAGTTTTTTTGTTTCATTTTTTTGCGGTCAAAAAAAGAAAGGAAGTCATAAGAGAGTAACTTACTAAAGGAATATTAACGTTGTCAGATTTACTGCTTTTCAAATTCTTACACAGATAAAATAAAAGTCCTAATCAACAATCAAAAACTCTTTCTTCATATTAATCAACAACGTCAACATCTGACGATTCTTTTCATCCAAAGCCTTTTCTTCGCCTTCCAGTTTCAAAACATTTTTATGAAACCTTCTAAAAAAATCCAGTGTTGTTTTTTGCTTCTCATGAAGATTATTCACATAACCATTGAGGCTGAGTAAATAGTAAGTCAGTTCTGTATTTCCAAAAAATACTGCATAATTAATAGGCATGATTCCCAGTTTATCAGGGATGTTTAGAAGTTCTTTTTTGATACCTATTACAAATCTAACTTTTTCAATATCATTTGCCCATACAGCATTGTGTAAAAGAGTTCTTCCTTTTTTATCTGTGACATTGATTCCCCCACCAACACTAATAAGGTTTCTAGCCATTGAGAGAGGTTCTTTTAAGATGGTATTGTGAACAATTGTTGCACCTTGTTCATCTCTTTTGGTTAAATCTATTCCAAACTTAACGATGTTTTTAATAATTCTTTTTACTGTGTTTTCATCAACATCATTGGCTTTTACAAAATCAATATAGTATTCTAAAATATTCTTCTTTTCACTATTAGGCTGATTAATATCTGCACCTGCTTTAAAAAGTAACTCTGCAAAATAGTTGTTTTCACTAAAAACCAGAATGAAAAAGTATGGGTTTCCTTGAGAGTCTAAGATATCAAAATCAATGAGTTGATCAGCAACTATGAGTTCAAAAACAGTTCTAATAAAATCGTCTTCATTAAACTTATCAAGATCTATGTCCTCATTTTCTTTTAAAGGAACATCTGTAGTTTCAACTTTAAGATTAAGTTTATTGATATATAAAAGAATAAAGATAATCTTTTCAAAGATACACACCCCTGTTGGGTCCTTGATATTGGGGTTTGCTTTACTAGAAAGTAATAATCGTACCATTTCTAAGTACTCATTGTTTCCTTTTAAAACTGCATGGGACAATGGGGTTTCTTGATTTGAATTTGGCATATTGACATTGGCATCGTTATCAAGTAACAAGATAACTGTATCTAAATCATTTTTTTCTACAGATACAAAAAGAGCATTTTCGCCCTCATTGTTTTTCTCATTGATATCCACACCACTTTTTATAAACTTCGAGATTAACGTGGATAAAAAGCTCTTTTGATTATAGGCTGAGAGTGGTTTGTTTAAAGTATTTAAAAAACCAATGAGAAGATTATTTCCTTTTTTATCTTTTTGACCCAAACTATCTTTTACCCTTAATGCCATATCGATTAATTTCGTAAGATGCTTGATATCTAGCTCACTGCTTGATTTTTCTACTCGCTCGGAGAGATAAAATATGATATTTTTTTCGTGAATATCTTGAAGAGCTGGAGAGACACCTTTTTCTAAAAGATACTCTATTAAATTTAGGTCTCCATCTTTGACAAAGTGTAACAAAGAGTTTTGCTCATTGTCTTGTATATCTAAGGCACTTTCTTCATGGTCAAAGACCAAATTCATGGTATCTTTATCTCCACTCGAGATGGCATCAAATAAGATGTTTCTACCATAAGAGTCAAAAGAGAAAGGTTTTTTCACTTTTCGTACCACTCTATTAAACAATGGAAGGTCACCATTGATTACAATATCTTGTAGGACCATTCTTCCTTGGGTACTTTTATATGCAAAGTCCACATTATTTTCTTCTAGGATATGATATAACTTATTGGCAATGGGAGAGTGAATAAAGTAAAAAAAAGCAGGGAGATTATAATCATCTTCAGTATAAGGATTGGCATGATTGTGTAACAGCCACTGGGTTGAGACCAGATTATTTCCTTTGATGATTTTATGTAAATAGGTGATTTTATTTGTTTCATCTATAAAAGTATTTATTTTTATTTGACCAGAAGCTATAATTTTATTGAGTTTTTTAACATCAACTTTAGGCTTCTCTAACTCAGTTATTAACGCCGTATCATCGTAATCTTTTTTAAATGCATTTAACATGAACATCCCTATAAGTAATCAATGAGTATACAATGACTATTATAAAAGGTAAGTAATTTATAATATTTCTATTTACTTTTTTCTTTTCTTGGCATTAATAGCATATTGTGTGATTTTCCCTCTAAAAGGAATAATCAACATACCAAGCATAAAATTGGTCTGTTTTGGATTGCGCATATTTTTAAGTCCAATTGTCATATCTATTTGTCCTTTTCGAACTTCAGATCTATAAGTCCCAAAAATTCTATCCCACCAAGTTAAATTAAATCCAAAGTTACTGTTGGTTTCATCTTCTTCAATACTATGGTGAACCCTATGCATATCAGGGGTAACCACAAAAAATCGTAGAAAAGTATCTAAAGATTTTGGCAATCCTACATTTCCATGGTTAAACATAGCCATTCCATTTAAAATGACTTCAAAAAGTATAACAGCAAAAACAGAAGGTCCTAAAAGAATAATGGCAATAAGTTTTATAAACATAGAAAAGATAATCTCAACAGTATGAAACCTTGCACCTGTAGTCACATCATAATCCAAATCCGCATGATGGACACGGTGAAATCTCCAAAATAAAGGAATAGCATGAACCATTACATGTTGAATATAAATAATCAAATCCATCACAACTATAAAAACAATCGTGCTAATAAGTGGTGAGATATTAAAATAGTTAAATACTCCCCAGTTTTGCTCAGCTGCAAGTATTGCCATACCTGTGGAGGCTATTGGAAGAACTAGTCTGCTAATAAAAGAGTTAAAAAATACCAATCCAAGGTTATTTAGCCATCTTTTTGCTTTGGATATTTTTGCAACTCGTCTTGGTTTTTTCAGTTCCCAAACTCCCATAATAGCTAATAATCCAAGAAAAAAACTCATTCTTACTTGGGCTTCATGTTCTACTACAAATGTGACTATATCCATATATTGTAACCTTTAAAATATTCAATTATCTTTTGTATTATGACCAATTTACATTTAACAGTGATTAAGTTGAAATCTTCATATATTTTAACTTTATACAATTTTTGTTAAATCTTTGTTAATTTTAAATAGCCCTACTAAAAAAGTGGAATTAGTAATAATTCAAATGAAGTATGTTATATTATCTTATAAAATACAAAGGATTTTTTATGGAAGAAAACTGGCCAATACTACTGGGTGCTGCTTTGGCATTCTTTGCATGGTACCTAATGGGATTTAGAGCAAAAAAAGATAAAAAAGATAAAAAATAGTTTTATTCAATTTCTTTTGAGGTGTTAATTTTTTGTTAACCCTTTATTCACTAAGTATTAATTATCATCTATTATACTTACACTATCGAATAAGTTGCATTGCGAATTTGGCGACTTAATCCCTTAGTAGTTTCCGCGAACAAACTACACTCCTCGAACGAAATTTTAAAATAAAATCAATAAGCATCTTTCCAAGGATGCTTTTTTTTAGCCTAATTTTTTAAAATATATCACCTTTATCGTATCATAATGTAACATTATTCATAATTTATACTTATACTAAAAATTCACATACAGCCTATTATATAGGTGTTTACTGATAAAAGTGAGAACAAATAGCATGTGATTTCATAATCTAAACTTAGCTATAATCGGGGCAAATTACGATGAGGACAGATAATGAGTACAATCACTGAAAATGATATCAGACAAAGTGTTGCAGATGCAATTCAATATATTTCTTACTACCATCCAGAGGATTTTATTAAAGGAATGGTTGAGGCATATGAAAAAGAAGAATCAGAATCTGCTAAAAATGCAATTGGACAGATTTTAATTAACTCTAAAATGTGTGCTATGGGTCATAGACCCCTTTGCCAAGATACAGGTTCAATTAATGTATTCGTTAAAGTTGGTTTAAATGCTAAACTTGACTTAACTAAAGAACTTGAAGACATCATCAATGAAGGTGTTGCTTTAGGATATAAAGATCCAAAAAATACTTTAAGATACTCAATTGTTTCTGATCCTGCAGGAAAAAGAACAAATACAAAAGACAATACTCCAGCTGTTATTCATATGACAGTAAACAACGGTGATACAATTGATATCACAGTTGCTGCTAAAGGTGGAGGAAGTGAAAACAAATCTAAATTTGCTGTATTAAATCCAAGTGATTCAATTTATGACTGGGTTATGGAAAATGCAAGAAATATGGGTGCTGGATGGTGTCCTCCTGGAATCATTGGTATTGGTATTGGTGGTAACCCTGAAAAATCTATGCTTCTTGCAAAAGAATCATTAATGGGTCCTGTTGATATTCATGAACTTAAAAAAAGAGGACCCCAAAATGCTCTTGAAGAGTTAAGATTAAGATTATACGAAGATATCAATAAAATTGGTATTGGAGCACAAGGTCTTGGTGGATTAACTACTGTTCTTGATGTTAAAATCTTAGACTACCCCTGTCATGCAGCTTCACTTCCGGTTGCTATGATTCCAAACTGTGCAGCGACTCGACATATTCACTTTGAATTAGAAGGAAATGGACCTGCTGTGTTTAAAAAACCAGATTTAGATTTATGGCCAGATATTGAACTTCCAGTTGATTCAATCAAAAGAGTTAACATCGAAGAGTTGACAAAAGAAAACTTATCACAGTTTAAATCTGGAGATACTTTATTATTATCAGGAAAAATCTTAACTGCACGTGATGCTGCTCATAAAAAAATAGTTGAGTACAAAAATGCAGGAAAAGCTTTACCAAATGGTGTTGATTTAAAAGACAGATTCATTTACTATGTAGGTCCTGTGGATCCTGTAGGAAATGAAGCAGTAGGACCAGCAGGTCCTACAACAGCAACACGAATGGATAAGTTTACACAAGACATGATGGAAATTGGAATCATGGGTATGATTGGTAAAGCTGAGCGAAAACAACCAACTATTGATTTAATCAAAAAATACAAATCTATGTATTTGATTGCAACAGGTGGGGCAGCTTACTTGATTTCTCAATCAATCAAAGAATCAAAAGTAGTAGCTTTTGAAGAAATGGGAATGGAAGCTATCTATGAATTTGAAATCAAAGATATGCCTGTAACTGTGGCTGTTGACACTGATGGTGTTTCAATTCACACAACTGGACCAGCAAAGTTCAGAACTATCTAATTATATTTACAAGGGCTTCGGCTCTTGTAGTACTCTTTATTAACTAACTCTTTTTTTAAACAAATACTTCAGATTACTTTCTTTATACTTTATTAAAATAAATTTATATTTAATTTAACATCATTTTAGTTATTAATATCAATTATCAAAATTGGTATAAATGTGTTATACTGCGCATTATACATAATAAAGGAAATACTATGGACTATAGAATAGAAAAAGATACTATGGGTGAAATGAAAGTTCCCAATGATAAATACTGGGGAGCTCAAACCCAAAGAAGTGTTGAGAACTTTCCTATTGGTGATGAAAAGATGCCAAAAGAAGTCGTCACTGGATTTGCTTTTTTGAAAAAAGCTTGTGCAATAGTAAACAATAAGTTAAAACGTTTAGATGATACTAAAACAGAGGTTATTGCAACAGCTTGTGATGAAGTGATTGCAGGTAAACTAGAAGGAAACTTTCCTTTAGTAGTTTGGCAAACAGGTTCAGGTACCCAATCAAATATGAATATGAATGAAGTGGTTGCTAATAGAGCCAGTGAACTCTTGGGCGAAGATTTTAGAGTGAATAAACCAGTACATCCCAATGATGATGTAAACAAAGGACAAAGCTCTAACGACACTTATCCAACAGCAATGAGAGTGGCTTTTGTCCTAGAAATCCAAAAACAATTGATTCCTTCTATAAATGTTTTAAAAGAAACATTTGAGAAAAAAGCTGAAAAATTTAAAGACATCGTAAAAATTGGACGTACCCACTTACAAGATGCGACTCCAATTACCCTAGGGCAAGAAATCTCTGCTTACGTGGATATGTTAGATAAGGCTTTAAAACAAACAGATGATAGCATGAAGTATCTCGTTGAACTTGCTATTGGCGGAACTGCTGTGGGAACTGGTCTAAACTCACATCCAGCATTTTCTAGTATGGTGAGTGATTCTTTAAATGAATTAACCCAAACATCTTATAAATTTGTCTCACATCCCAATAAGTTCCACGCTTTAACTGCACATGATGGAGAGGTGTTTTTAAGTGGGGTTTTAAACGCCCTTGCAGCGAACTTAATGAAAATAGCCAATGATATCAGATGGTTAAGTTCAGGTCCTAGATGCTCCCTAGCTGAACTTAATATACCAGCAAATGAACCAGGAAGTTCAATCATGCCTGGAAAAGTAAATCCAACTCAGAGTGAAGCCATGACAATGGTCGCTGTGCAAGTTATGGCAAACCATACTGCTGTTTCAATTGCAGCATCACAAGGAAACTTTGAACTTAATGTATTTAAACCAGTCATTGCTTACAACATCTTACAATCTATTCGATTGCTAAGTGATACAATGATGGCATTTAATGATAAGTGTGCGGTAGGAATTGAGCCAAATATGGAAAATATCACCAAATACTTAAATGATTCATTGATGTTGGTTACTGCACTTAATCCTCATATTGGATATGAAAATGCAGCTCTGATTGCAAAAACTGCCCATAAAAATGGAACTACTTTGAAAGAAGAAGCTGTAGCATTGGGGTTGATGAGTGCAGAAGAGTTTGATAAAAACGTTAGACCAGAAGAGATGACCAGTCCTAAATAAATGAAGTTTGTGGGATATTCCCACAAGCTATCAATTTATCAAGCTATTAAACTATTAGTGTAAATTAAAATTTATTTTTAAACAAAGGTCTTACAAATTTAAAAAATACATAGGCCAAAACAGCCACAATAAACAACCCTGACATAAAAACATCCATATTATTCCTTTAACCAGCTGCTTGTTCTAAATCAAACAAGTCCCAAAGCACTTGTGCTTTTTCAAAATTATTGTCCATAGCTTTTTGTGTCCAATATTTACTTTTTCCCATATCAACTTCAATACCTGTTCCATTTAAATACATCACTGCCAGATTATATTGTGCTTTAACATTATCTTGCTTGGCAGCTTTTTCAAACAACGCTATTGCTTTTTCATAGTTTTGTTTGAGAAACTTTCCACTTTCATAAAAAACACCCAAGTTATACTGGGCTTTATCATTTCCATTTTTAGCTGATTTTTTATACCAAGATATGGCTTCATTTTTATCTACTTTAACATCATTTAAACCATTGGAATAAACCACAGCTAAAGAAAATTGTGCTTTAGAAGAACCTTTGATGGCCTTTTCTTTGAGTTTTTCAAATTTAGATTTCTTTTGAATTTTTACTTCAATAATTTCACTGGCGCTATTGTCACTTGGTAACATCAAGTGTTTCATTTCACCAATAAACTGTTTATAAACTTCTTCTTTTTTATTCATTTCTTTTTGAAGCTCCAAAGTGAGTCTTCGAATTTCTTTTTGAAGTTTTTTTTCTCTTTTATAGGCTCGTTTTAACTCTTCTTTAAAAAAGTCATCATGTTTATTCATGGCCATTTTTTACCTTTTGTGCACTTTTATATCTATTTTTAAGAAATTATAGTCTATTTTTTATAAAATACCATCAATTCTAGGCTCTACTTATGTTTATTTTAAACTTATTTTGGTTAATATTTCATCTCACTAAAGAGTAGCACTGAGAACACACAGTGTTTTGACTGCTCTTCTTTAGACCTTTACAATTATTATTTGAGACAACGCCCCAGGATGGGAACATAGCAAGGCACCTCTTTTAGTAGTGTGTTTAGGTATCTGGAGAAGGGTGCTAATAGCACCTTTTTTTATGCCTAATTTTTACTCTTTTATACCAAATCTGAATAATCACTTTTATAAATCATCAATTCTTTAGACTCTTTTTTGAAAATAAATCTTTTATCTTTGTTCTTTATTTGATTTAATATGAGTATTTTAATTTGTCTATCTGATTTATTATGTTTTCTCATCAAAAGAAAAAACTCATTTATACTCATAAAAGAGAAATCAACATTATTATTTTCAAGTTGTTTGTGTTCACTTTTATAAATGGTACGCATTTCATTAAAAGCATTTTGCAAAAGTTGAATTTCTGATTTAAATACTTTTATAATTCTTTTTTGATTTTTCTCAAGTCTTTCAATCTCATCTTTGTATTGATTTTTCATCCAAGACATGGATTCTTTTAAAAGCTCAATTTGTTCATCTTTTACTTCTAGGACTTTGTTGCTATCATCAACACTATCTTGTTTGGTTTGAGTTTGTTCTTGTAGATAATCTGAGATATAAACATAGGTTTTACCACTACGTTTTAAAGATTTGAGTTGATTGTTTTTTATACGATAGTGGATACCTTGTAAGGAGAGGCCAAGTATTTGTGCTGCTTGACTGGTACTTACTAATCTCTCCAATACAAAACCCTTTTATTATTTAAATTTTGCGCTATCTATTTCAATAACGGTGTGTACATTTCCTCTTGGTTTGTAATCTGCAATAACTTTCATCCATTTTGGTTTAAGTTTTGTATACAAAGTATCAAAAATTTCGTTGGCAGAATTTTCATGGGAAACATGTCTATCCATAAATGAATTGATATAAATTTTAATTGCTTTTAATTCAATCACAAATTTGTCAGGTGTATACTCTAAGTAGATTGTTGCAAAATCAGGATATCCACTTCTTGGACACTTACACATAAACTCAGGAAGTTCAATTCTAATCACGTACTCTTTGTCGTGATCATTAGGCCAATAGTGTTCTTCAGCATTAATATCAAAATTTGCTATTTCTTTTTCACCATATTTCATTAAGTTTAAACCTTTAGTTTGTTATTATTTTTTCAATAGTATTATTATAAAGTACTATTTTATCCAAATTTTACTTACAATTATTATTATATATATGTCATATGTTTTTTATAGGATTTGGGAATAATATTTTAATTAGTATATAATAAATTCAAAATTTAAATTCTAGAAAATCGAACACGAAAAAATTAGTTCAATAAAAATTATAGGTGGGGAAGAATATGATTTATGATATTGCAATTATTGGTGGTGGACCTGGTGGAATTGGAACAGCAATTGAAGCGGCCGTTCATGGAATAGATAAAGTAATCTTGATTGATAAAGCTGATAATCACTCAAGTACAATTCGAAAGTTTTATAAAGACAACAAAAAAGTAGATAGAGACTGGAAAGGTCAAAGCCTCAGTGTTGATGGAAATATTCCTTTTATGGATGGTACAAAAGAGTCCACATTAGATTTTTTTGATCAACTTTTAGATGAAGAAAAAATAGATACTGCTTTTAACACTGAAGTTGAAAGTGTTATTAAAAACGAAGATGGACTTTTTCTAATCACCACTTCAACTCAAAGCTACAAAGCCATTGCAGTGGTTGTAACCATTGGTCGTATGGGTAAACCCAATAAACCTTCTTATAAAATCCCAGCTTCCATTAAAAAGTTTGTGAATTTTAATCTGGATAAATGTTCAAGTGGGGAGAAAATCTTGGTTGTAGGTGGCGGTAATTCAGCAGCTGAATATGCTTATGACTTGGCCGATGAAGAAAATGACATCACCTTGGTATATAGAAAAGCAGAGTTTAATAGACTCAATCCCCACAATGAAGATGTGTTGAGAGCTTATAATGGCCAAGAGCGGTTACGTCTTCGTTTAAACACAGATATTGAGAGTGTTGAAAGTGCTTCTGGAAAAATTAAAGTAAATTTCAATGATGGATATCATACTATTTATGACCGAATTATTTATGCCATTGGAGGCACAAGCCCCGTAGATTTTCTTAAAAAATGTGATATTGAATTGGATGAAAATCTAAAACCTGTCTATGATGAGCATTACAGAACCAGCGTACACTGTTTATACGTTGCAGGAGATATTGCCTTTGATACAGGTGGCTCAATAGCGGCAGCTTTAAATCATGGTTTTCATATCGTCAATTCTTTTTTAAGACGAAGTGGAAAGATTTATTCCCATACAGAAAAAATAGAAAAGTTTTTTGAAAACAACCCAAGTTTTAAACAAAACTAAGAACGAAAAGCCTACTTTTATTTGGGTTTTTATTCTTACTTCTTTGGCACTTATTTTTTTAGGTGCCAATTCTATTTTGGCCAAGGCTGCCTTGGTCAATGATTTTATTGATGCATATTCTTTCACTTTTTTTAGAATATTTTCAGGGACACTTACCCTTCTACTTCTACTGTTTTTTAAACAGAAAAATATAACTCTTACAAAAGATAAAAATTGGTTAAGTTCTTTTATGCTGTTTTTGTATGCCATCACTTTTTCTTATGCCTATTTGTCTTTAGATGCAGGATTAGGGACACTATTGTTATTTGGAGTAGTTCAACTTAGCATGATTGTTATAGCTTTGTTTAAAAATGAGAAAATTACACTACAAAAAACCATTGGTATGATAATCGCCTTTGTTGGTTTGGTTTATCTTCTGTATCCTAGAGAATCATTTGAATTGTCATTGTTTCATTCTTTTTTAATGATTCTATCGGGAATTGCATGGGCTGTTTATACTGTACTTGGAAAAGAATCTACCGATGCTTTGTTTAATACTACAGATAACTTTGTTAAAGCACTTCTATTTGTAGGACTTATGTATTTTATTTTCATGGACAATACCTATGTGAGTTTAAATGGAGTTTTACTTGCTTGTATCTCAGGCGCCTTAACTTCAGCTATTGGATACACCATTTGGTATTATGTATTACCCCAACTTCAAATCGTAACTGCAAGTATCATTCAACTTATTATTCCAATTATTGCTATATTTTTTAGTATCATATTATTGGGTGAAGAACTTACCTTTACTTTACTATTGTCAACTCTAATTATCCTTGGGGGAATAATTGTCACTTTGAAAAAGTCTAGTAGTTAGAAATTTCTATTAAATTTTCATCAGGATCTCTAAGATAAATTGACTCAATACTACCCATAGCACCAGTTCTTTGACAAGGTCCCTCTTCAATAGTAATCTTTAAATTTTTAAGCTCCTGAATAATATCAGATAAAGGAGTATCGCTTATAAAACACAAGTCTGCACTTCCTTCTTTTACATTTCTGGCTTTGGGTTCAAACTCTGAACCCAATTCATGAAGGTTTATTTTTTGCCCATACTGGGATTTAGTCGCATCCGCTCCGGCATGCTCTCCAAATTTTAGTGCAACTCTACTTTCTTTAAAAACTTCTTTTTCCATACCCAAAATATTTACATAAAAATCCACTGTTTTATTTATATCTTTTACTGTTAAAACCAAGTGATCAAGTCTATTTATTTGCATCTTAAGCCTTTAAAGTTTGATATTTTCTAGATACTCACTGATTTGAGGTACATAGTCTTTTCTACATACCATATGAGTATGAATACTAGCCACACTCACATCAAGCTTCACAATATGCAAATCTTCTCCATAACCCAGTTTTTTTACAACACTAAGGGGTAATAGGGTTTTTCCCATTCCTGCTTTCACACAGCCCAAAATTGTCTCATAAGAGCCAAATTCTAGCACCTTGTAGTTGTCATTTCCTTGCTGTCTATAATATTCCTGAACAAAGGCGTCATATCGACATCCTTTTTTAAACAACAACAATACATTTGGTACAATTCTATTTTTGGGCTCCACTATGACAATATTTTCTTCAAATTCATTTAGTACCATTAACTCCGAGCTTTGAGGGTCTCCACTTACAAAGGCAATATCTACTTTATAATCCACAACCATTTTGGTAACCTCTTCTGTGGTTCCTGTAAATAGTTCCAATTGTATTTTGGGAAATTCTTTATGCATATTTAATAAAAATGGCACTATTCGAACCACTGCGTTTGATTCAGTTGAGCCCACACGAAGAGAGCTTTGTTTCTCAATATTTTTCATAAAAGAAATGGCTTCTTCTGTTTTTTTGACAATCTCAACTGCATAAGCATATAACTTTTCACCAGCAGTTGTAAGAATCACACCTTTTGGAATACGATGGAAAAGAGAGTGACCTACGTTTTTTTCAAGTTGTTTTATACGTGCGGTTACATTTGACTGAGCAAACTGAAGCTCACGTGCTGCTAAAGAAATACTTTTTACTTTTGCAACTTCTACAAAAACTTTTAATAAATTAGAGTCCATATCACTTTCCTATATATCACATATCATGATTCATTATTTGACATACGATAACTTTTAGTGATATTATAGCACATATAATAAAAAAGGCAATGGCGTGACTAATATTAATTTACTAGATAGAAATAACAACGCAGCTATTCTTCTTGCAGGTATCATAGCACTTATTGTGGGAGTTGGAGTGGCAAGGTTTGTATTTACATCCCTACTTCCTTTTATGCTTGATGATTTTTTAGAATTAACTTTCGCTGGAGTTTTAGCATCAGTAAATTATGTTGGTTATTTGCTGGGTTCAATTTTTTCTATGTTTCTAAAGGATATTAATACAAAAGTAAAATACTTTAGATTTGGAATGGTGCTTTGTGTTGTAACCACACTTATTCTTGGAATAACGACCAATGAGATTTTGTGGTTAATCTCTCGTATCATTGCTGGATTTGGTGCAGCTATGGCGCTTATTGTTGGCTCAGCCATTGTAATGACCAAGTTAAATTTTGAAGACAAAACAAAAGCCATGGGAATACACTTTAGTGGAATTGGATTTTCTATTTTTGTAACAGATTTAATTAATAGAGCCGTGTTAAGTAACGGTGGGACTTGGGAAGATTCATGGTTGGCTTTAACTTTATTTGGTGCAATTGTTGCAGTGTATTCTATTTATATTTTGTCTTTTGATAAAGAAGTCAAACAAAATGTCGTTAAACATAAAATTGATAAGTCTTTGTTTTCTGCCTTTGTAATTATTCTAATTTTGGCTTACTTCACTGAAGGTGTAGGAATGGTAGTTCAAGCTACCTTTTTACCTGACATAATCAACTCACTAGAAGGATTAGATGGTTATGGAGGTTATACCTGGACACTGGTTGGGCTTGCAGGAATTCCTTCGTGTATTATATGGATGAGACTCGCACATAAATATGGGAGCGTTAATATAATCATTATCACCATGTTATTACAAGTAGTAGGTATTTTGATACCAGCGTTTACAAACAATGTTTACCTAAATCTTTTCTCAGGAATTTTATATGGGGGAACTTTTGTTGCTCTTGTTGCATTGTTCATGAGTTTGGGTGGAAGACTCGCTGGCTCAAACCCTGTAATACTCATGGGAGCAGTAACAACTGCATATGGAATAGGTCAAGTTGTAGCACCACTTTATAGTGTTGCACTTATTGAGTATTTTGGAAACTACGATTATGCACTATTTCTCACTGCACTTATCGTTTCTTCTGGAGTAGTACTGCTATTTTTTGGTAAAAAACTCAGCAGTGCACCAAAATAAAAAAGGAAATAAAATGCCATTCATAAATATAAAGATGACCAAAGAAGACGGTGGAGCAACTACACAACAAAAAGAAGAATTGATAAAGGGTGTGACAGATGTATTTGACAAAGTTATTGGTAGAGGTGCAAAAACTGCCGTTGTAGTCATCGAAGAAGTATCAACGGATAACTATGGAATGGGTGGACGAAGTATCACTCAAATTAGAGCTAACGCGAACAAAACATAAAAGGAAGAAAATGAGTATTGGATTTATAGGTTTAGGAAACCTAGGAACTGCTATTTGCAAAAGATTAAGTGATATGGGCGAAGAAGTTATTGTTTATAACAGAACCAAATCTAAAGTAGAACAATTGGGATATAAAATAGTTGAAACTCCTAAAGATTTATTTACTTCTTGTGACACAGTTTTTATGTGTCTATTTGATTCAAAGGCGGTTAAAGACATTTTAACTGGTGAGAATGGATTATTAAGTGTTCAAACTGAGGGTAAAACCATCATTGATTTATCAACCAATCATTATGAAGAAGTTTTAGAATTTCATACGCAAACAGCTAACAAAGGAGTGTCTTATTTAGAATCTCCTGTGTTTGGTAGTGTTGCTCCTGCTCTTCAAGGTCTTGTAACTATTGTATGTTCAGGTAAAGTTGAAGTATTTAATAACAGCAAAGCTATTTTAGAAAAATTTGGAAAAGAAATCTTTCACTTGCCCCAATCTGGAAGTGCCTCTAAAATGAAACTTATCAATAACCTATGTCTTGGTTCATTTATGTCTACTATTGCAGAGTGTACTGCTCTAGGAGAAGCGTGTGATATAGAAAAATCTAAAATACTTGAGATATTAGGAGTGGGTGGTGGACAATCTCTGGTTCTTAAAGCAAAAACTCAAAAACTTCTTGATGAAGATTTTTCTCCTCATTTTTCAGTGGATGCTATTAATAAAGACTTACATTGTTTACAAGATTTGGCTTATAGTTTAAAAAGACCACTATACAGTGCAAGTGCACCTAAAGAACTCTATTCTAAAATGAAAATGATGGGTAATGGAAGTGAAGATTTTTCTTCTATTTATAAATTATTTAAATAAAAAAACCACATGAGCATTTCGCTCATGTGGTTTTCAAAACTTCTCAAGAGTTATTAGAACTTTTCAAATCCATCAGGTTCAATTGGCTCTTCTTCAATCACTTGTACCTTTTTCTTTTTGGGTTTTGTTAGGTCAATATTATCTTTACCAATAAACTCTTTTTCATTGGCATCTTTTACAATATCATCAGCAATATCCAGCGTACTTTGTGAGATTTCATAAGCTTTATTTGCAATAGCTGCATTTTGTTGTGTTTTTTCATCCAACATAGTTACAGACTCATTAATCATCTCTATTCTAATTTTTTGATCTTTAGAATTTTTTTCGACGCTGGTAATTAAATCCATTGTTTTTCCAAGGTTTTCATTTAGATTTGAGAAACCTTCTATCATGGTATCTGCAATTTTTTTACCGCTATTTGCTTTTGCAGTTGCATTCTCAACCAGTTCTTTAATTTGTTTTGCAGCTTCAGCACTTCTACTTGCAAGATTTCTTACTTCTTGAGCAACTACTGCAAACCCTTTTCCAGCCTCACCAGCAGTTGCAGCTTCAACTGCAGCATTAAGAGAGAGAATATTTGTTTGAAAAGCAATCTGATCAATAACTCCAATGGCATTGTTGATGTCATTGACTTCAGCGTTAATTTCATCCATAGATTCAATGGTTTTATTTGCTAAAACTTCCCCTTCTTTTGCAGAAACCGTTAACTCTTTTGAATACGAAGACATTTTCATAATACTTTGAGTATTAACTGTAATTTCAGAGGTGATTTCTTCTAAAGATGCAGAAGCTTCTTCAAGAGAGACAGCCGTTTCGTTTGAGTTTCTATTTAATTCATCTACATTTTGGGACAAGATATTGGCACTACTATTTAGAGTCAAACCATTTCTTTTATTATCAATCAACATTTCATTAACAATATCTGCAAGGTTATTCAATCCTTGTGATACATTCCCTACTGTACAGTCAAGTCTTGCGTTGAAGTTCAACGATTGGTATTCATGTAGTATTTTTGTGATGTCACTTACATCTGTACAAACTGTTTTACACAATACTTGTAACATCTCATTAATGATTTTTTTCAATTCTTCTAATGATTCATTTTGGGATACATTTTCAATTTGTTGCTTAAATTTCCCATTTTTCACCTGTGCCACGACTTTTGTTACATCATTGATAAATTGATTGTCTTGGTCAATAGCTGCTTGTATTTTTAAGATATTTTCATTTACAGCTTTTGACATTTGCCCTATCTCATCATTCATAAATACAGGAAGTTCTTCTACAGTTGAGCTTTCTTTATTCAAATATTTAAAGAATCCCAATAAACCTGACTGGAATTTTTCTAGAGGTTTAATTACTTTAATATTAATCAATGCATAAGCTATAAACACGATGATGACCAAAATAATAAGGGTTGCAAGAATGATATTATTTTTTACTTTATTGGTAGTAATCAGGACTTCTTCCATTTGTATTTCTGAAACGATTGCCCATTTTAAACCATCATCAATTTTTAAACTTGAATAGGCAGAAAGAACTTCTTTATTTTTATAGTTTTTTATTACTTCAATATGCGCTTTTTTATTTGAAAAAACATCTTTAACTGCTTTTGTTTTTACACTTCCTTTTTTAGGCTCTTCAAATGATTTTTCTAAAGAGTGTGTTTTTGGATCTAAAAAACTGTCACTTCTCATTAGAAAATCACTACCTACGAGATAATCTTCTTGGGTTTTTCCATAACCTTTTTTAAATTTCATAATGTCATTAATAGATGCGTTACTCAGCTGAAAAGCAAGTACGGCTTTAAAAGAACCATTTACATAAATTGGTGTTGCCAAAAACATTGCAGGTGTATCTGCAATTGGTTCATAGGGTTTCATATCTACAAAAACAGGTCTTTTTAATTCTTTGGCTTTTCTCCAAGCAAGGGCAAGTCCAGAAGTTTTTAAATCTCCCTCACTTAAATTCTGACCATTATCAGACTCTTGAGCAGCTGAAAACATCACATAACCTTCTTTTTCACTGATAATATATAAGTCGTAATAAGCATAGACTTCTATATATTTTTGTAAAAATTCTTGATATTTTTCAGTTTCATTAGAAATTGAATATGAATCTGTTGGATATTCTTCATCAGGTTCTAATTCTTTTTCTTTAATCTGCTTATCTAAGAAATCAGTTAATGCGATAACATCATTGTTTCTTGAAAGAATACTAATATCAGCTACTCTGTTGTTAAAATAAGTATTGACTTGTTTGATTTTTGAATCACGCGCTGATGTTAGTTTTGCATTACTTTCATCCTTTAATGCACTCTCCATATTTACCACAGAAATGGATGCCAAGACACTTGCTAAAATAATTAGTGAAAAGAAAGTGATTGACACCAATTTGATTTTTAATGATAGATTTCCCATACTACTACCCCCTTAGATAATGTAATACTAAAGTATATAACGCCCATGTGATAAAAGAATGACATTTGAGTCACATTGCATAAATGAACCTTAAAAGTATTCAAATTGACTTATTTGGTTATTTTGATATGATTAGAGTATGAAAAATCAAAGTAACTTTTTTATAGATTCTACAATACCCCATGTTGAGCTTAGATACTCTAACTCATCAAAAAATTATAAAGAACATATACACGATACTTTCTCTATTGGTGCATTAAAAAAAGGTAAAAGAAAATTTAAGTATCTTAATCAAGAAGTTCTTATTGAACCCCATATGTTGGCCGTTGTAAATTCAAATGAAGTACATAGTTGTAATATGATTGATTTACCAATTCAAAGTGAATATTATGTAATGTATTTAGATAATACTTGGTGTTTGGATATACAAAAATCTCTTTTTAAAGATATCACTGAGTTGCGTGATTTTCCAATTTGTCTTTTAGAAGATAAAACTTTATATGATGAGTTTATATTCATGTGTGAAGTGTTTTTTTCTGATGAATTTTATTTAAAAAAAGAAGAAGTTCTAATTGAATTTATGAGTAATTTATATACTTCGTATTTTGAGTATAAAATAAGTACAATTAAAACAAATAAATTAGATGAAATCATTGCTTATATGAAAAAGAATATTAGAGAAAACATTACTCTTGAAGAATTAGCTTTAAAATTTAATATCAACAAATACCATCTCACCAGAGTATTTAAAAAACAACAAGGTTTAAATGCTCATGCTTATTTTTTAAATCTTAAAATAAATAAAGCCAAAGAACTATTAAGACAAGACTACAGTATTGTGGATACTGCCTTGGAACTTGGATTTGTGGATCAAAGTCACTTTCATAGACACTTTTCAAATATCGTAGCAGCCACGCCAAAAGAATACCAAAACTCAATATAAGTCAATTTTGTACAATAAATCAATTTAACAATTTTCATATACTTCCCTTTTAAAGGAACTATATGTCAATTGAACTTTATCTTAGTGGTTTTATAACCCTTGCTTTTGCCCATTTTGTAGCACTACTTAGCCCAGGAGTTGATTTTTTTATCATCATTTCAAACTCTTCAAAATATGGAAAACTCTCTGGAATTATTAGCTCTTTTGGAATAGCTAGCGCTAATTTGGTGTATATTTTGCTGGCTTTGTTTGGAATTGGGCTAATACGAGACAATATAATACTCTTTACGGCCATAAAAGTAATTGGAGCCATCTATTTACTTTATATCGGATATTTGCTTCTACGAGCTTCTAAGAGAGATTTATTCCATACAATAGAAAACAACGAATTACTTAAAATGAGTAAAAAACTTATCCTCAAACATTTTGGCGTGGGTTTTTTATCTGCACTACTAAATCCTAAAAATTCTATTTTTTACTTCACCATGTTTTCAATTTCAGTTCAAAATGATACACCGTTTGAAATACAAAGTTTTTATGCTTTATGGATGTTTAGCGCTGTATTGGTTTGGGATATTTTTATTGTGTATCTGGTCACCAATAAAAAATCAAAAAAATTTATGCAGAAATATTCAAATAAAATAGAGAAAATATCAGGAGGTATTTTAATTGTCCTAGCTTCTAGTATTATGATTAGTACCTTGGGAAATTAAGAGAAATTAATAGAGACTTTTTGGAGACTTATGTAAAGTCTCTAAAAAGTCTCCAGAATTATAGAGAAGGTAAAGTTACAATAGAGGCTAAATAAGCTTGTTCTTGGTATTTGTTTAATGATGTTGGTAATTCTACATTATTCTTTTTGGTATAAGCACCAATACTTTGAGAAGTCACAAAAGATACTTCACAAACGTCGTTTAACTGAATCATCGCTTCCATTTTGAAAGTCACCGCACCACCTGCAAAGTTACCTTTTTTGGCTCTTTTTTTAATAAAAACTTTTTCTATTTTATTTGAACGTAAAAATGAGTTGATTGATTCAAAGTATTTATCAACATCACTTTGATTTTCATCATTTGCTAACTCAATCTTTTTTATTTTCATATCCACATAGACTAAAATATCGTCTTCTTCGTTGTTTTCTATGACTGAAACTATCGTATTATTTGCTTTTAAATCAATTCCACATATTCTCATTTTATATCCTTATTTAAAAAGTATAGTGATTATATATGAATTTATCGTGTAGTTTAAAATGTATTACAATTTGAAATATTTTTATTTATAGCGTAGTAAAGAATATATCAGGAATTGAATATAAACGTTTTAATTTTTTTAAAATGAAATTTCCTTTGAAACTCAAAAGTCATATTTTTTTCAAGGTCAAGGCGGAGGTATTTTTTTGTGAAGGAGCTTACTACAAGTAAGTGACTGAACTAAAAAGTTCCTTCAACGAAGAGATTGGATAAAAGAGGGCTTTCCAGCCTTCTTTTAAACGTCTAAGTGTTCAACATCTTTCGCATGCTCGACGATGTAGTTTCTTCTTGGCTCTACTTCATCACCCATAAATAGTGTAAATGTATCTGATGCTACTTCTGCATCTTCAACTTTTACTTTTAGAAGTCTTCTTGCTTCTGGAGTCATTGTTGTTTCCCAAAGTTGTTCTGGGTTCATCTCTCCAAGACCTTTATATCTTTGGATATAAGCACCTTTTTTAGCAATTGACTCGATATCATCAAGAAGAGAAATTAAATCTTTACCTTCAAATAAAGATAAATCTCTTTCATTTAATTTATCAAAAATATAAATTGATTCAGTAAAATATGGTGAACTAAATAATTCATCATCGATTAATAATTCTTCTAGTCCCTCTTTAGTTTGAACATAGATATGAATTTTACTATCAGTTACTGTTTTTGATAAAATGTTGTAACCTTTTTCTAATAAGAAAGATTCAACTTTTTCAAATAATACTGGAAATTCTAATCCTACAAGCTCTTTGTTTTCAACAAAATACTTTAAGACTTCAACAAGAGAATATCTTTTTTCCAAGTTTTCTAACATAGCTCTATAAGCTGCTACTGTTTTAAACATATCCAATAAATCGTTATAACCCATACCTTCAAATTCAAAATTCTCTAAACCATTTCCAATTAAGAAGTTTGATAAAGCAGTATTATCTTTCAAATAAGTTTCGTTTTTACCTTTTTTATATCGGTAAAGAGGTGGTTGAGCGATGTATAAGTACCCTTTGTCAATAATTGGACGTAAGAATCTAAAGAAAAATGTTAATAATAGTGTTTGAATATGTAAACCATCAACATCTGCATCGGTCATAAGAATAACTTTATGATATCTAATTTTTTCTTCGTTAAAATCTTCACCAATCCCACAACCAAGAGCTGTAATCATGTTTCTAATTTCATCAGATTTTAAAATCTTATCTAATCTTGCTTTTTCAACATTTAAAATCTTACCTTTTAGAGGTAAAATTGCTTGATAAACTCTATCTCGCCCTTGTTTTGCAGATCCTCCCGCAGAATCCCCTTCCACCAGGTAAAGTTCTCTAATAGCTGGATCTTTACTTTGACAATCTGCTAATTTACCAGGAAGAGTTCCTACTGTCATTGCATCTTTTTTACGTGTTAAATCTCTTGCTTTTTTTGCTGCCTCTCGTCCTCGTGCAGCCATTAAAGCTTTTTCCATAATTGCTTTTGCTTGACTTGGATTTTCTTCAAAGTGTTTCATTAAGGCGTCAAAAGTCATTTTTTGACAAATAGGTTTTACATAAGAGTTTCCTAGTTTACCTTTAGTTTGTCCTTCAAATTGAGGTTCAGGTACTTTCACAGAAATAACTGCAATTAGACCTTCTCTTACATCATCACCTGTAATTTTTGTATCTTTTTCTCGTGCTGCTGCATTTTCATTTACATATTTAACAATTGCTCGAGTAAGTCCAGCTTTAAAACCTGCTTCGTGAGTTCCACCATCAATAGTTCTAATATTATTTACAAAAGAAAGTGTTTTTTCAGTATATGTTGTGTTATATAAAACTGCAATATCAGCTTCAACATCATCTTCTTCCACGTTAAATGAAACAGGCTCAGTAACAGCGTGTTCTTTATTTAAATCCGTTACAAATTCTGCAAGTCCACCATCAAAATGATAAATTTCTTTTTTATCTATTCTTTCATCTTTTAGTTCAATTGTAATATTTGAATTTAAATATGCAATTTCTTTAAATCTTTTAGAAAGAATATCATATTGAAAATCTACTGTTTCAAATATAGAATCATCTGGCCAAAATTCGATTGTAGTACCAGTTTTTCTACACGTATCAATTACTTTTAAATCTTCAACAGGAATACCTATTTTAAATTCTTGATAATGTACTTCTTTGTTTTGATAAATAGTCATTTTAAGATCTTTAGATAAAGCATTTACAACAGAAACACCAACCCCATGTAGACCACCAGATACTTTATAGGTATCTTTATCAAATTTTCCACCTGCATGAAGTACTGTTAAAGCAATCGTTGCAGCTGATTTTTTCTCAGTTGGATGCATTCCTGTTGGAATACCTCGAGCATTATCAGAAATAATACAAGAACCATTTTTTGTAATAGTTACTTTTATCGTATCACAAAATCCAGCCATTGCTTCATCAATAGAGTTATCAACAACTTCATAAACACAATGATGTAAACCATTTACATTGGTATCACCAATATACATACCAGGTCTTTTTCTTACAGCTTCAAGACCTTTTAAAACTTTAATATTGCCAGCGCTATATTCGTTACTCATTGATATCCTTTTATTTTTCTAATACTATTGGCATTACAATTGTAAAAAACTTATCATCTTCTAAATAAAATGGTAAGTTTGATTCATTGAAACCAACTGTAATATTTTCATTGTTTGTTAAACTTAAAAAATCAAGTAAATATTTTGCATTTACTGCAAGATAGAAATCTTTATCTATATTTAAATTCATATCTACTTGTGTTTTAGATTCACTGTCTTCATCTAATGACTCGAATACTATTCCACTTGCATTAAATGTAATTTTAATATTTGAGAAAAGTGAAGTTACTAATTTAATAGATTCTACTAAAATTGCTTTGGGTAAAATTAAATTATATTTTAAAGAGTTTGGAATGATTCTTTCATAATCTGGAAATTTACCATTAATTAATTTTGTAAAAAATTTCATATTTGAAGTAGATATTACTAAGTTTGTTTCATCATAAGAAATAGTAGCTTCATCTAAAAATAGTTTTTGTATTTCTATAATAGCTTTTTTTGGAATAATAATTTGAGTTTCATCATTTGAAATATTTTGTAAATGAGAAACAGCTAATCTTCTAGTATCAGTTGCAACAAAATTAATTTTATTAGCTTTAATATCTATTAGTGCACCATTAAGTTCAAACTTAGGGTTGTTGTTATCAATTGCTGGTGTTATTTTTCTAATAGAGTTAATTAAATTAATAGTATTTATATCTAAGTTTTTTAAATTATCCATTTGAGCTAATGAAGGATATTCATTTGCTTCATATGATGGAAGTTTAAAATTTGATTTGTTTTGTTTAATAATCAAATTGTTATCCACTGCTTCAATTATAATTTCACTATTTTTTAATCTTTTAATAATACCTAATAAATTAGAACCATTAACTGTAGCTTTACCTTCACTGGTATCTGTTAGTTCTGTAATTTGTGATTCTAAACCTATTTCATAATCTGTTGCTTTTAGTATTAATTTAGAATTTACTATTTCTAAATAAATATGTGATGTAATTGCACTTGCATCTTTTTTTTCTAAAAATGGTTGCAGTGATGATACAGCATTTTCAAGCATAGGTTTTGCAATTGTAAATTTCATTATTCTAACCCCTTATATATTTTCTTTTTGTAGAAGTAGTAGTAGAGCATGTGAATAGATGAAAACATTTGTTGAGCATCTATTTTATCGGTCTTGTGGATATTGAATAACTTTATTAAACTATTCACACCTATTCACATATTTTAAACTACTTAACTAATCCTTGTTTATAATTTTGTTTCTTAAGTTCGCAATTATGAGTTTAAAGTTCTCATCTTTTTCTATTAATTCGTTTGCTTTTTTTATATTATGAGAAATCGAACTGTGATCTTTCATTCCTAAAAATTTAGCAATATCAGGCATAGAATTTAGCGTTAATTCACGTGCCAGATAAATAACAACTCTTCTTGCATTGGCAACAATAGCTGTTCTTTTTTTAGATTTGATATCACTGGGCTTAATATTTAGCTCAGCTGCAACAATTGCAATGATATCTGGCAGCTTAATATTATCTTTTTGCTCTTTAATTTGTTCTTTTAAAAGGTTTTGAGCCAATTCTAAGTTAATTTCTTGATTTAATAAACTGGCACTGGCATTAATACGAATTAAAACACCTTCAATTTCTCTAATAGAATTATCTAAATTTGCAGCGATATAATTAATAACATCCCTATCTAGGGTGATTCCATTGAGTTCTGATTTTTTTTCAATGATGGCAATTTTAGTTTCTAATCCTGGAGGCTGTATATCTGCTGTTAATCCCCATTCAAATCTAGACTTCAATCTGTCTACTAAACCACCTATTTGAGAAGGTTGTCTATCTGAAGTCATGATGATTTGCTTTTTTTCATTATGCAATTCATTAAAAGTGTGGAAAAATTCCTCTTGTGTTTGTTCTTTTCCTGATAAAAATTGAATATCATCAATGAGAAGAACATCACACTTACGGTATTTTGCACGGAAATGTTCCATATTTTTATTTTTAATTGAAAAAGTAAAGTCATTCATGAACTGTTCAATGGTTACATAGATAACACTTTTACCATTTTCAATGGCAAAATTTCCCAAAGCTTGTAGTAAATGGGTTTTTCCCAACCCTGTTCCACCATATAAAAATAGAGGGTTATATAAAATTCCAGGTTTTTTAGCAACGGCATAAGTTGCATTGTAAGCCATTTGATTCGAAGGTCCAACTACAAAGTTATCAAAAGAGTATGATGGGTTTAACATCGTACTTTCACTGGCACTTGCTTTTTGGTCTTTAGAAATAATATCTTTTTTTGATTTTATTCTCTCACCGGCAAGTTTTATTTCTATTGTTGGTTTGCTTCCATTTAGAGATTCAAAAGCATTTTTGATTTGTGTTAGGTATTTTGTTTTGATCCAATTGATAATAAACTTATTTGATACTTCAAAAACTGCAAGATTTTCATCTGAAGAATTTTTTTTATAATTTAATTGTTTTAAGTATCTTTCATAATCAATTGAGGTTGTTTCTTGTTTTAAAAAAGATAAAATTTCTTTTGTTGTCATAAAATATGGACTCTTTTTAGTAATATTGGTAGATATTGTATCTAAAAATAAATAAAAGTAATTGGCATTTAATAAAAGTGTGACGAATTATGTGAAAAACTTTTGTCTTTAAGTGAATACTAATGCAAAATGTTAGATTATATAGTGCTTTTGAATATGTGAATAGTTTATTCACTATACATGTGAATATGTGAATAAACTCATTTAATAAGACTCAAAAAAATAGAAAAAAATAGGTAAAAAATTGAAAAAAAAGATTTTAGGAATAGATCCAGGAACAATAAATTGTGGTTATGCAATTGTGGAAAAAGATAGAAGTAATGTGAAGTTAATAGAAGCTGGATTGATCAAAATTAAGACAAAAATACTTCAAGAACAAATTGTTGAAATGACAGAAGGACTTGATCTGATTTTTTCGAATCATACAATTGATGAAGTATCTATTGAAGATATGTTTTATGCTTTTAATCCAAAGTCAGTAATTAAATTGGCTCAGTTTAGAGGTGCAATTTCATTAAAAGTACTACAAGAATTTGGAAACTTTAGTGAATATACTCCTCTTCAAGTTAAAAAAGCAGTAACTGGAAATGGAAAAGCAACAAAAGAACAAGTTTCTTTTATGGTAAAACGTTTATTGGGGATTAAGAAAGAGATTAAACCTTTAGATATAACCGATGCTATTGCTATTGCTTTAACCCATGCCCAAAGAATAAAATAATTTATTTATTTGTTTAATTATGTAAAGGTAATGTAAAACTTAAATTTATTTTTAAAGAGATAGTGATACAATTGTAATAAATGTGATATAGTTATATATTAATATAAATTTAGGGAATACAATGAAATACTTAGTAACAGATGATTCGAAAATGGCGAGAAAAATGATTATAAAATCTATTCAAGATATCATAAATGAAGAAGATGAAATTATTCAAGCGACCAATGGAGAAGAAGCTCTTAATATGTATAAAGAACAAAGTCCTGATATCTGTTTTATGGATCTTACTATGCCTGTAATGGATGGGTTTGAAGCTACTTTAGCAATTACTTCTTTTGATGAAAATGCAAAAATTATTATTGTGAGTGCTGATATCCAAGAAGGATCTATGAAAAAAGCCAAGGAAAATGGCGCTTTAGGATTTATTAAAAAGCCCATAAACCCCGACAACTTAAAAAATATGTTAACAAAATTAGGTTTGATATGAGTGATCATTTAACATTAAATGAAGACGAAAGGGATTGTCTTCAAGAGTTGATGAATATTTCTTACGGAAGTGCAACTGCAGCTATTGCAGAAATCATTGACAAATTTGCTACTTTATCTATTCCAAATATCAAAACAGCAACCTTAGATGAATTTAAAGACTATTTGCAAGTAAAATTGGATCACAGTAGCTCTCATTATGTAACCAATCAACTTATTAATGGAACCATTAGTGGTGAAACCATGTTTGTTATAGATGGTGAATCAACAGTAAATCTGGGAAGTGAGTTTGATTTAGAAGAAGATGAACTGGTTGAAGATGAGTTAAAAGATGTGGTTTTAGAGATATCAAATATCATAACTGCAACAACTTTAAGTAAATTTTCTGAGCTCATTGACGCCTCAATTACTTTTTCTCCTCCAAGTATTAAAATTTTACATTCCATTGAAGAATTTCATGAACATTATGCAAACGAATATAGTCATATAATTATAATCTCAACTGACATTAAATTTGAAGATCAGCATATAAATGGGGAACTTCTTATTTTGTCAAAAGATGAGTCTATTTTATATATGAAAAATGCTTTAAACAGGTTATTAGAAGAGTTCTAGATGGTAAATAATGACATTTTGTTTGATACAATTGATAATGGTATAGTTATATTAGATGAAAATTTAAATATAGTTGCTTGGAATTATTGGTTAGAAGTCAGAACACACAATAAAGAAAATGACATGATTGGTCAAAATATTTGTGAAACATTTTCTTATATTAATGAAAAAAAATTAAAAAGAAAAATAAAAGCTGTTTTAGTTACCAAGTCCCCTTCTTATTACAATGTGGATCCACATCAATACTTTATTCAAATTCCAACAAACTCTATAGTTGAAAAAATTTTTAAATATATGCAACAAGATGTCACTATTGTACCTTATGATTTAGAAAAAAAACAAGTATGTTTATATATTTATGATAAAACTTCTTTATGTAAAACCAATTTTAAATTAGAAAAATTGAATGAACAACTTATAGACTTGTCAAATAAAGACCCTATGACTCAGGCATACAATAGAAGGTATTTTGGAGAAGTATCTAAAAAAATGCTCTCACTCTCTATTCGAAATAAACAAAACTTAAGTTTGGTAATACTTGATATTGATAAATTTAAAGATATTAATGATACTTATGGTCACTCAATTGGGGATGATGTTATTATCATGTTATCCAATACTCTGGAACAATCTATTCGTCAAAGTGATATCAGCGCCAGATTTGGGGGAGAAGAATTTGTAATACTTTTTAATGATTCAGATAAAGATGATACTTATAGATTAGCTGATGATATTAGAAAAAAAATAGAAAATCTTACTGTGGTATCTCAAAATGAAAATATACAATTTACTGTTAGTATTGGTGTGGCACAATTTGATGAACAGCGTGATAAAAAAGGTATAGAAGAAACTATCAAAAGAGCAGATGAAGCTTTATATTATGCCAAAGAACATGGACGAAATCAAGTTATAAAAAGTGATTAACTAAGACCTTTATTTTTATATACTTCAGCTTTAAACAATATCTCTGTATACTTGCATTTTTAATTTAGATAGGATTTATATATGATAAAAATTGGAGTACTCTCATCTTATAATGGTAGTGGTTTTATCGCTTTAAACAAAGCGTGTGAAAGTGGATACATCAATGCAGAAGTTGTTGTTGTAATTTCAAACAATACCAATGCAAATGTTCTTGTCAGTGCACAAAACAATAATATTAATAACTATTGTATTAATGCTAAAAATTATCCAAATGATGATGTTGATTTGAAAATTTTAGAAGTTTTAAAAGAACACCAATGTGATTATGTATTTTTATCAGGATATATGAAAAAAATTAATCCTTCTTTAATTGAGGCTTATCCAGAAAAAATAGTTAATTGTCACCCAGCCTTATTGCCCAATTTTGGCGGCCGTGGAATGTATGGAAGATTTGTTCATGAAGCAGTTGTAAAAGAAAAAGCTACTAAAACGGGAGTTACTGTGCACTTTGTCAATGAAAACTATGATGAAGGGAAGCATATCTTACAAAAAGAAATTGATGTATCCCCAACTGAAAGTGTCGATTCAGTTGAGAATAGAGTGAAAGAAATAGAGACTACAACTATTGTTGAAGCCTTTAAAAAACTAATCAAAGATTAGTTTTTTATTTAAATAAATTTTCTAATTCTTCTTTACTTGATACGTGAGTAAGTGTTTTTACTTTACCGTTTTCAAGAGTATAAACAGAAATAAAATCTTCTTTTTTAGAAAATGCGTTTCTGTTTTTGTCATCTAAAAATAGAATTGAAAATGGGTATTTTTTCATTTTTGGAATAGCAAAAAATCTAGAAATTAGTGAAGGCATACCCGAAATATCTCCAATATAAACCGTTTTATTTTTTGTTAAAAAATCATCTTCTTTAGCCAATAAAAACTCTTTTAGAATGGTACTCATGCTTTTATCATAAGCTACTAATACTTTGTTACTCTCTAATGATATTGTATGTGTTTTTTCAAACTGGTCATCTAAAGTGATTGTAGGGAAAGTATCTCCAACATTTAATGTTTCTGCAAAACTTAAAATACTAAACATTAGTATTAATAATAGTTTTTTCATATATATCCTTTTTTAAAATTATGGTATTTTAGCGACAATTTTTTAATAAGAAGTTAACAAGAAAAATCAATATACAGATTTAATCAAGATATTTAAAGAATTTAGGTGTATAATCGATTTTGGGATATGAAGGAAAATGATGTTTGAATATACTCTTATAGTTATATTTTCTATAATAATTTTATTGATGTACTTATCTTCAAAAAAAAGAGATCGATTTGATTACAATAGAAAACTTGAACTTGATGTAAAAAAACAACTTTTAGAATTAAGACAAAAAGATAAACTTTTAATTGCTCAGTCAAAGCTCGCAGCTGTTGGTGAAACTCTAGCTCATATAGCTCACCAGTGGAAACAACCTCTTTCTCAAATTAATTCAGTTGTTTTAAATATTGAAGCAGATTTTGAGGACAAAAAACTCAACCGTGAAGTTTTAGAAGAGCATTTAAATGAAATAGAAAAAATGACTTTTTATATGTCTGATACCATTGAGAGTTTTAATACCTATTTACAACCCAGCGAAAGTGTAGAGTATTTTTCCATGAAAGAGGCTTTTGATACTTCTTTTGAATTGGTTTACAAGCTACTAGAATCGCGAAGAATTGAATGTAAACTTGAAATCATAGAAGATACCTTTGTAAAAGGTATTAAAAAAGAATTTGTCCAAGCTTTACTGGTACTACTTAATAATGCAAAAGATGTATTAATTGAACAAAAGATAAAATATCCAAAAATTCATATTATGATCCATAATGTTGATAATAAAGCTGTATTTGATATTTCAGATAATGGAGGAGGAATAAAAGACGAATATTTTGATAAAATATTTGATCCTTATTTCACAACCAAACCTCATTCTCAAGGTACTGGCCATGGACTTTGTATGGCAAAAATGATTATTGAAAAAAGTATGCATGGTACTTTAAATGTGGAAAACCATGTAAATGGCGCAAAGTTCTCAATTTTATTAACAGCTGAAAAGGAGCCAAATTAATGGACTCATATACGATACTTTATGCAGAAGATGAAGAGCAAACACGTTTAAACTATACAAATTACTTAAACAGATATTTTAAAAAAGTCTATTCTGTTTCCAATGGGGAAGAAGCTTTAATTCAGTATGAAAAATACAAACCAGATGTATTATTACTTGATATTAATATGCCAAAGGTAAATGGTCTTGAAGTGGCTAAAAAAATTAGACAAAAAGATAAAGTGAGTCGAATCATTATTCTAACGGCACATTTAGAACAAGATAAACTTCTTTTTGCAGCAGAGTTAAACCTTACAAAATATCTTCCCAAACCAATTTCTAGAATAGAATTAAAAGAAGCATTAAATGAGGCCATTTCTCAACTACAAGAAGTCTCGGAAGAAATTGATTGTGTTTGTTTGGGAGATGATATTGTCTGGGATAAAAGAAGTAAAAAACTAAAAAATGATGGCTCTGATATAAAACTAACCAAATATGAGATGTTACTATTGGAGCTTTTAAGTTCAAAAGAAAACAAAATATTTTCTCTTGATGAAATTTCTTTACACTTATGGAATGATATTGATGATTTGGAATTGGATACAACCAAACTCAAAGATATTATTAAGAGAATAAGAAAAAAACTACCTAAAAACTCATTGGAAAATATTTATGGTGCAGGCTATAAACTCAATATTCCCTAAATTCTAAAATTTGCATATTTTTGATACTTTTCTTCCTCTTTTGTCCTTTAAAATGCTTATATACGAATTTTTTGGGACAAATTAACAAATTTTGAAATATCTAAAATTTGAATATCCTTTAAAATATTGTAAAAATGTTGCTTTTTTTTGTATTTTAAAAGGTCGCTTTTCCTTTTAAATATCAATACAAAATCAGCTAATTTATGAGACTACTGTACAGTGAAACAGTTCATGATATTTTGTATTTTTAAGTTAAAGTATTGAATTTCTATCCCAAATAAGTGAAAACTTTAACTTTCAAATATAAATATTCCAGCTTGTTTCATTGTGTAGTGGTCTTGATACTAATACAAACAGGAGAATTAACATGAGTTTTTTAAGTAACCAAAATTTAAAAGAAGCAGATAGCGAAATTTTTGCAATCGTAGAAGATGAATTAGAGCGACAAACAAATCACCTAGAGATGATAGCAAGTGAGAACTTCACAAGCCCAGCAGTAATGCAAGCAATGGGATCAATCTTTACCAATAAATATGCAGAAGGTTACCCTTACAAAAGATATTAT
>MAAG01000146.1 GCA_002163065.1 Arcobacter sp. 31_11_sub10_T18 | reverse complement strand
GAGAGCGGTAAATGTCCCCATGCTCTTTGTTCCAGCCTTTGTTGAAGCTAAGTTTTTCTTCTCTTAAAGCGTAACCCGATTTTTCTGTCTGAACGTAAAGAAACATGCTGGAGCATGTTTTAGTGAGTTGTAAAATCAAGCTTTATGATGATAAAAACTTAGGAAGTCGCAGACCTTCAACATTAGGGCTGGAGAGATTTTTTTGTTACTTTTTTTATGGTAAAAAAAAGTAAGGAATCAAAGTAAAGAAACTTACTAAAGTAATATCAATTTTGTCAGAGTAATTTATTTTGGATTTTATCTTATACTTGAACGAAATATTTCATATGTAAATTTGAGGCATAAAAAAAGGCTAGGACAAAAGTCCTAACCTTTTCTTTGCAAATTTAAAAATTATTTTGCTATAGCAGCTTTACTTGCAACAACAAGTGAAACAAATGCAGCAGTATCATTCATTGCCATATCCGCTAAGATTTTTCTATCTAACTCAATGTTAGCTAGTTTTAAACCATTCATGAATCTTGAATAGTTAATATCATTTAATCTACAAGCAGCATTAATTCTAACGATCCATAGCTTTCTGATATCTCTTTTTTTCTGTCTTCTATCTCTGTAAGCATAAACCATAGAACGTTCTAATTGTTCCTTAGCTTTTCTGAAGTGCTTACTTCTACCACTATAAAAACCTCTAGCAGCTTTTAATACTTTTTTATGTCTTCTTCTTCTTACTATACCAGTTTTAACTCTAGGCATATCTTTCCTTTACCGTATATTATTAATTTAATAATAGGTGCCGATTAATAATAATCGAACTTGTCCACGTATGTGGAGGGACTATTTTATAATTAACTAAATGTTAATTATGCTTGGCACAACATTCTTTTAACTCGTTTTGAATCAACACTAGCTACAGATTGTGGTCCTCTTAAAGCTACTTTTCTTTTTTGGCTTTTCTTAGTTAAGATATGGCTTCTGAAAGCCGATCCTCTTTTAATTGCACCATTTTTTTTCACTTTAAATCTTTTCTTAGCTCCGCTAACAGATTTCATTTTTGGCATGAATGAATCCTCCTTTATAAATTTGCATTTTCATAATTATCAGAAAAAGTTTGAGATTTTACTTAAAATTTACTTATAGATAGGTTAATTATATTAAAGGGATTGTATTTTTGTGTCATAGCAAAGAATAAATGTTATTCTTTGCTATATGGGAGCAGGGTAACTATTTTTTACTGGTTTCGTCTTTTTTAGGAAAAACAAGCATATTTACGTATCTTCCTTCAAGCCTAGGGTTTTTATCCATTACACCAATATCTTCTACCATTGGCCATACACGGTTAAGAACTTCAACACCCGCTTGAGGGTTAGCCATTTCACGACCTCTTAAAAATACTCTAAACTTTACATGGTTTCCAGCTGCTAGGAACTCACGAGCATGTTTAATTTTGTAGCTAACATCATTTTCAGCAATTTTAACAGAAAGTTTGATTTCTTTAACTAGAATCACTTTTTGATTTTTTCTTGCTTCTTTTTTCTTTTTTTCTTCTTGATATTTGAATTTTCCGTAATTCATAATTTTAGCAACAGGGGGTTTTCCATCTGGAGCAATTAATACCAAGTCTAAACCTTGTTCATCTGCAAGAGCCATAGCATCTCTAGTACTAATAATTCCATACTGATGACCATCTTCACCCATACATCTAACTTCTTTTACACGAATGTCATCATTCATGATTACGGTATCTTTTTTATTCTTTTTAATCAAATTTCACTCCCACTTTTTAATTCATTTAATAGAGTCATAAACTCTTTTTTACTCATATTACTTTGTTCTCTTGTTCTTCTATCTCTTAAGGCAATAGATTGGTTAGCAACCTCTTCATCACCTAAGATTACCAACATAGGTACTCTTTGCTTCTCAGCAGTTCTAACACGTTTGTTAAGACTGTCATTTTTATCAAATATTTTCGAGTCGATTTCACTATATAATAACTCTTTTTGTAATTGTTTTGCATACTCAACATGAGTATCTGCAATTGGTATAATAATAACTTGAGTTGGCGCAATAGCAAATGGAAATTCACCCGCACAGTGCTCAGTTAAAATTCCAATAAATCTTTCAAAAGAACCTAAAATAGCTCTGTGAATCATTACTGGTCTTTCTTTTTCATTATTGGCGTTCGTATATTCAGCTTCGAATCGCTCAGGTAAGTTCATATCTACTTGAACTGTACCACATTGCCATTTTCTTCCAATTGCATCAAGAATTTTGATATCGATTTTTGGACCATAAAATGCTCCTCCACCTTCATCAATACCATATTTAATGTCATTTTCATCTAATGCATCCATGATACCTTTAGTTGTTTTTTCCCAAAATGCATCAGAACCGATTGCTTTTTCAGGTTTAGTTGAAACTTCAACTTCAAATTTAAAGTCAAAAAAGTTCATTAAACTATCAACAAATTCTAATACTTCAATAATGATATCTTTTACTTGAGATTCCATACAGAAAATATGTGCATCATCTTGTGCAAACTCACGTACTCTAAAAAGTCCGTGCATTGCTCCACTCATTTCATGTCTATGAACTACTCCATATTCAAAAAGTTTCATAGGTAAGTCTTTATATGAAACTGGAGAGTTTTTAAAGATTTGTACATGACCAACACAGTTCATTGGTTTGATTCCATACTCTTGTTCATCAATAGTAGTAAAGTACATGTTTTCTTTATAGTTATCATAGTGCCCAGATGTTTTCCACATTTGCGCTTTTAAAATCTCAGGACCACGAACTGGTTCATATCCTCTAATCCTATGTGCTTTGTATAAAAGGTGCTCTAATTTTGAACGTAATCTAGCTCCATTTGGTAACCACAGTGGAAGACCAGCTCCTACTTCGTCATTAAAAGCAAAAAGCTCAAGTTCAGTCCCAAGTTTTCTATGGTCTCTCTTTTTAGCTTCTTCTAACATATGAACATAATCTTTTAGTTCTTGTTTTTCAAAAAATGCGATACCATAAATTCTAGTAATCATTTCATTTTTTTCATCCCCACCAAGATAAGCTCCAGCAACTCGTATAAGTTTAAAGTTTCTAATGGCTCCCGTTCGTGGCATATGAGGACCTCGACAAAGATCTTCAAAGTCACCCTGTCTGTAGACAGTAATGGTATCATCGGTGATTTTTTCTAATACAGCTTGTTTTAACTCATCGTTGGCAAATTTTTTAACTACTTCTTCTCTTGTACAGACATGTCTGGTAATTGGAAGTTTTGCTTTTGCAATGTCTTTCATCTTTTTTTCAATTTTAAGTAAATCTTCATCATTGATTTTTGCATCAACTTTAAAGTCGTAGTAAAAACCTTCTTTTACAGTAGGTCCAACGAAAAATTTTGCTTCTGGATGAAGAGCTTTGATTGCTTGTGCCATCATATGTGCACAGGAGTGTCGTAAGATATCTAAAGCTTCAGGTGAACTGTCAGCTAATAGTTCTTCGCCTTGAAGATTCAAGGCTTCTGCAGTTTGGAGGTCGTAAATTTGACCGTCACTTATAAGACCAATTGGTTCCAATAAATTCCTTTTATAGTATGTTTGTCTATTTTTGATTTATAATATTACATCAATTTTCAACATTTAGCATTATTTTAGCTTATTAAGACTTAAAATAATGTGCAGTTAAACTCTTTTTGTTACAATTATTAATGATTTTAAACACCTCTAAAATAAAAACGGAAGCATTGTTACTATTTTGCAAGGATATTATCCTTTCTTATCAAAAAGAAGAAGATGCTTTTTTTAATGTAAATGATGAAGTTCGAAATTATGTTACAGATGTCACAAACGATTTTCTTACTCAACTACTAATCACTACAAAACCCAATGATTATTATTTGAAACAATCAAATAACAGTAAGGTTAAAGCCATACTAGAAGCCTATAATTTTTTAAACAAAAGTTTATCACAAGAGTTACAAGATAGAAAAACTTTTAATCCTTCTATGTTATATTTATCCCTTATGGCAACCTGGTTTGCAGAGCTATCAAAAGAATCAAAATCTAAAGAGTTTATTTATTTTTCAATGTATCCCTATGCCGATATTTATGACAAATTATTGATCAATGTAAAAGACACTAATTTTAAAGCTCTAAATATTTCCATGATAGATATTTCTGAAACCATTATTTTTAAACTCAATAACTACAAATTTACATAACTTACGGAAAAAAATGAAATATTATATTTTAAAAGAATTGGTCACTTATTTAAAAAAAGAGTGCAATTTAATCAAACATATCAAACGTGTAGAAAACAACACCATTTTAATAGAGTTTAGTGGTAAAAACAATATCTATTTTGATTTATCTAAAGGAAACTCCCTTGTATATAAAAAAAGGAATGATTCTTTTTTAAACAAAGACTTTTCTGCTCCTTTTGATACCTTGCTTCAAAAAAGGTTTTATAATGGAAAAATTGAAAATATTACTTTACATAATGACGACAAGATCATTCGTTTTTACGTGAACTCAAAATCCTCTTATAAACACTTCTCAACAGTTCTACAGCTTGAATTTACTGGAAAACATACCAATATTATTATCTTGGATGAAAACTCCTGCGTGTTAGAAGCTTTACGTCATATAGATGGTTTTAGTTCAAGCAGAATTGTGAAGGTAGGGGAGTTTTTAGAAGAAGTTCCCAAACAAAGTTTTGTTCCCAAAATTGAAAAAGTGGATGATATTGAGGAGTTGTTATTTGATACTTTTTCTGTTAAAGAACAGCAAAATATTTCCAACTTAAAAAAACAAAAAACAATTCAACTGGAAAAAAACTGTAGAAAACTAGATAAGTTATTAAATAGCTTACCCAAAAAAGAGGATTTAGAAAGTGAATCCAAAGAGTTATACGAAAAAGCAAGTTTGATTTTAAATAATTTGTATCAAATTAAACCCTATCAAGAAAGCGTAAAAGTTTACAATTATGAGGGCTTAGAAGTTGAGTTAAAATTGGACTCTAACGGAAACCCAAGTTTGTATGCAAATAAGTTGTTTTCAAAAGCCAAGAAAGCGAAGAAAAAAAGTGAAAATATTTCTTTAGAAAAAGACAATTTATCTCAAAAAGAACTATTTTTAAAAAGAATGATTTTAAATATAAACAATGCAGATAGTATCGATGAAATAGAATTTTTATATCCTAAAAAACAAAAAAACCAAACCAAAACAAAAAAAGCGGAACCTTATGAAACTTTCTTTTTTAATGGTTATAAAATTATGTTAGGAAGTGATGAGCGTTCAAATATTTATTTGTTGAAAAATTCAAAAGCCAGTGATTTTTGGTTTCATTTAAAAGATAAAAATTCTTCCCATGTGATTGTTCAAAACTCAAAGAAAACTTTACATATTGATGTAATTTATAAAGCTGCAGAAATTTGTGCAAAGTTTTCAGTTGATTTTGGAGGAAATTATTTGGTTGATTTTACTCAAAGAAGAAATGTAAAGGTACAAAGTGGCGCTAATGTCCTTTACAACCCTTATGACACTATCTCTGTTAAAATTTAGTTAGTTCGTGATAGAATATCTACATATTTAAAATATCTACAATCAATAGAGCGAAACCCACAAGTTATATAACCTCAATGTAGGGCAACTCTAAAGTTTTATAAAATATAGGCTTTGCTCTATTGTTCGTAGAGACTAGATAAAAGAAATTTATCTAGTTGCACATATTTTAAATATGAAAACAATTATTAGCTGTAAATAAATTACAGGTCTAAATAATATTTAATTTCTGCAGAAGTTAATATCTTAATTGTATTTGTACTTCCTGGAACCCCTACTGGATAACCAATAGTTGCAATATACGGTCCTTCTTTATCTAATAAGTCTTTTTCATCTAAAATTGTTAACATTTTTGTAATCATCTTTGATGAAGTTGCTTCTACAATACTGGCAATTGGTTCAACACCCCAAATGATATTTAAAGGATTTAAAACTTTTTCACTGTGTGTAAATGTTAAAATCTGAGTTTTTGGTCTGTATCTTGATATTTTAGTAGCTGATTTACCAGAACTTGTAAGTGCAAGTATTCCTTTTGCATTTAAATCATCGGCAAGTTTTGTAACACTTGCTTGAATAACATCAAACTCATCAAGATAATTAAGTTCTTCCTGCTTATTGAAGTGATAGATTTTTTCAGTTTTTGCAATGATATTTGACATGGTTTGAACTACATTGACTGGATTCTCACCAACAGCAGTCTCTTCACTTAACATCACCACATCTGTACCATCTAATACAGCATTGGCAACATCTGAAATCTCTGCTCTAGTAGCTCTTTCATTTTCTGTCATTGATAATAACATTTGAGTTGCTGTAATTACTGGAATACCAATTTCATTTGATTTAGAAATTAACATTTTTTGAACTGTTGGAACATCATAATAAGGAATCTCGATTCCTAAATCTCCACGTGCAACCATTAATCCATCACTGTGTTTAATAATATCGTCTATATTTTCAACCGCATCAAATTTTTCAATTTTTGCAATTAATTTTCCATCATAACCATTAAGAAGTTTTCTGGCTTTTTGCATATCTTTTCCATCTTGAACAAAGGAAATTGCAAAATAATCAACTTGGTTTTTCACTCCCCAAGCTATATCTATCTCATCTTTTTGCGTGATTACATTGATTCCAATTTCTGTATTAGGGAAATTTACACCTTTTTTAGAGGATAGTGTTCCACTATTTTCTATAACGGCTTTAACTGAACCATCAATTTGTGTTACTCTTGCACGAATAGTTCCATCATATAAATAAATATATTCATCCAGTTTAATTTTTCCTAAGATATCTGGATAGTTAATAGATACAATATAGTTGTGTTCAGATTCTTTGTATCCTACAATTTCATCTTTTAGGAAAGTAATCACGTCACCTTTTACAAGTTTGAAGTTTTCTTTTAAATCTCCAACTCGAACTTTTGGTCCAGAAATATCTTGTAAAACACCTACAGTGGTATCTAAATTTTTCATAGCAGTTCTAATATTACTTAGAGTATTTGAGTGATATTCATGAGTTCCGTGAGAAAAATTCAATCTGAACATATTTGTCCCAGCTTTAATTAACCCTTCAATTGTACTTATATCGTCACTTTTAGGTCCTAGTGTTGCTAGTATTTTTGTTTTCTTTTCGATAATTTCTCCTTTTATAATATTTTTGTTGTTGAGTATATAGTAGTGGTGAAGACAAAGTTTAATGTTTATCTTCACTTTTTTATTTATTTTTTAAGTATTAGCTTATTATTGTATTTAGTTGTGCTGACGCCACTTTTATGTGGCGTATTGTTGTTAGTATTTAATATATACAGTTTTAGTTGTAGTATAAAAATCACTTGCAGCATATGATTTTTCTCTTGAACCATATGAAGAGTTTTTTCTTCCACCAAATGGAACATGATTATCCATACCAGCTGTTGCTAGGTTAATCATTACATTTCCAATTACAGCATCATGTTTAAATTGCATTGCTTTTTTAAGGTCATTGGTAATAATTCCACCAGATAAACCAAACTCTGTATCATTTAATACATGAATTGCTTCATCGTAGTTTTTAACTTTAATAACACAAGCAATAGCACCAAACATTTCTTCTTGGTTGATTCTCATTTGAGATTTACCATCTACGAATAATGCTGGTGAGAAAAAGAAACCTTCTGTTGAAGTTTTAATAGCTTCTCCACCGCATACTAAAGTTGCGCCTTCTTCTTGACCTAATTTAATGTAAGCTAAGTTTGAATCTAATTGTTTTTTATCAATACACGGTCCAATGTTACTTGTTTTATCCATAGCATTTCCAACAGTTAATGTTTTCATTTTTGCCTTATATGCTTCAAGGAATTTTTCGTAAATACCTTCTGTTACCACTAATTTAGAACAAGAAGTACATTTTTGACCATTTGCATTGTAAGCACCTTTAATAGCTGCTTCAACTGCAAGATCTAAATCCGCATCATCTAAAATGATAAGTGAGTTTTTACTTCCCATTTCTAGTTGTAATTTAGTCATTGAATCAATTGATTTCTTGGCCAAATCTTTTCCTGCTCCAACTGAACCAGTAAAAGTAATTGCTTGAACTTTTTTAGATTCTGCTAATGCTTTACCAATAACTCCACCTTTTCCATAAATTAATGAAAAAACACCTTTTGGTAGTTTAGTTGAGTCAATAATTTTTGCTAAGATATATGCAATAGCAGGTGTTTGACTTGATGGTTTTAAAATAACAGAGTTCCCATATGCTAAAGCAGGAGCTATTTTCCATGCTGCAATTGCAAGAGGATAATTCCATGGAGTAATAACACCAACGACACCAACAGGCTCGTTAATTACTTCAATATCAACTGATTCTCTTGGTGAATCCATATATGCACCTTTAGATCTAATTGATTCTGCTGCAAAGTAAGTAAAAAATTCTGCTGATTTAACAACTTCATCGGTTGCTTCTTTGATTGGTTTACCAGCCTCTCTTGCAATGATTTCACCATAGAAATCTTTATTTGCCATTAGTTTTTCGGCAATTTCAGTTAAAATTTGTTCTCTTAATGCAATAGATGATTTTGCCCAATCTGCTTGAACTTTTGATGCACAATCAATAGTTTCAAAGATATGACTAAAAGATCCTTTATAAAATGTTGAAACGATATCAGAAGTATCAGAAGGATTAATATTCTCTTCTATTTCTGGAGTTTCTACCCATTCTCCGCTGATTAAGTTTTTCATTGGCTCATTTTGTAGAGATTCCATAAATTGAGTGTTTAGTAATTCGTCTTGATCTATCTTTTTCATTTTCTTTCCTTGTTTGTCTTTATTATTCATTTTGTGTCTTTTAAATTATTTGTTATGACATTATAATAATAGTAAGCTTAAGTTTGGCTTAGTTGTTATGATGTTATGATAAATAATAGTCTATCTAAATTGACAAATACCTTAAAATAGGCTTTTATTGAAAAAATAAAAACTATAAATTTTAATTTATAGTATGAATATCATAAATTTTGTATTATAAATGGGGGATGAATATATTGATTGTAGACGTTTTTTATTTAGTAATAAAGTATAAAGTTATTAATTCTGCAAGTTCTAAACAAGAGTGATATACTCACTCTCATTTTTTTAAAAAGATATATTACTTTTTAGTTAGAGTTCTAGATACTGCATCTTGCCATCCAGAATAGAGGAGATCACTTTTTTCTTTTTCCATTTTTGGCGTAAATCTTTTTTCCAGTACCCAGTTTTTTGCAAATTCTTCTTGAGAAGGATAAAAGTCACGTTGCATTCCTGCAAGCCATGCAACTCCAAGAGCAGTTGTTTCCAAAATCTCAGGTCGGTCTACACTTGTTCCTAAAATATCTGCTAGATTTTGTATTGTCCAAGACGATGCTGACATTCCACCATCAACTCTTAACACTGGACTTTGAGCAGATTTATCTTGCCAATCTGCATACATCGCATCCATTAGATCTTTTGTTTGATAGGCAACACTTTCTAATGCTGCTTTTGCAAACTCTTTTGGACCAGAGTTTCTTGTAAGTCCATAAATTGCCCCTCTACATGTTGCATCCCAATAAGGTGCACCCAAACCAGTAAACGCAGGTACAATATATAATTGTTGTTCTGGATCTGCATTTTGTGCCATTTCTTGTGTCTCTTTTGCATCTTTGATGATTTTTAAACCATCTCGTAGCCATTGCACAACTGCACCAGCCACAAAAATTGAACCCTCGAGGGCATAAGTTGGTTTTCCCTTAAGTTGATAAGCAATAGTAGTTAATAATCTATTTTTTGAAATAACCATATTTTCACCTGTATTTAATAGGGCGAAACAACCTGTTCCATAAGTGGATTTTAACATACCTGGTTCAAAACAAGCTTGTCCAATGGCTGCACTTTGCTGATCTCCTGCAACTCCATTTATTGGAATTACTCCTCCAAAAATATCCTCAGTGACTTCTCCAAAATTATCGGCACAGTTTTTAACTTGTGGCAACATATTCATAGGAATATCTAATAAAGAACAGATCTCTTCATCCCAGCAACTATCTTTAATATTGAATAACATTGTTCTCGCTGCATTGGTTGCATCAGTAACATGTGATTCTCCATTGGTTAGTTTCCAAATAAGATAAGAATCCACAGTTCCAAAAAGTAATTCTCCCTTGGAAGCTTTATCTCTAGCTCCTTCAACATTATCAAGAATCCATTTTAGTTTGGTACCTGAAAAATATGGATCAAATAATAATCCCGTTTTCTCTCGTAACATCTCTTCATGTCCCGCATCTTTCATCTCATCACAATATGATGCGGTTCTTCTATCTTGCCAAACAATAGCATTATAAATAGTTTCGCCTGTATGTCTATCCCATACTAATGTGGTTTCTCTTTGATTAGTTATTCCTATAGATACGATGTCATAAGTAGTAACTCCTACTTTTTGCATGACTTCTCGACAGGTAGTTTTTACAGTTGACCAAATATTCGCAGGATCATGTTCAACCCAACCAGAACTTGGAAAATACTGTGGAAACTCTTTTTGTGAAATCGCTTCGATTTTCATTTCTTTGTTAAATAGTATTGCTCTACTTGAAGTAGTCCCTTGATCTATTGATAAAATATATTTCATTATTGCCTACTTAGTAATTAGATTTGTGTGAGTATCATACCCAATAAAATAATAAGTTAACGCTTGTCATTTTATTAGGTATAACAAAAGAAGAGAATAAATCTCAACTTTTGTCATAGTTTGTAGTATTAGTTAGACCAAGACTTAAGTAATTCGTCGTAAGAAATAGTCATAGCTTTTGGTTTTTCATTAGCTAATTTAGCTTTAGGAGAACCAGATTTTGCTAACCAGTAAGATTCGTCTCTTTCTTTGTTAAGTTTAGGACCAATATCACCTTGAACGCCAGCTCTTTCGATTCTTTTAAGAACTTTTTCTTGTGCTAAACAAAGAGAATTTAATGCTTCTTGAGCAGTTTTAGCTCCTGAAGATGCATCACCAATATTTTGCCACCATAGTTGAGCTAATTTTGGATAATCAGGAACGTTAGTTCCAGTTGGAGACCATTGTGTTCTTGCAGGAGATCTATAGAACTCAATTAACCCACCAAGTTTAGGTGCTCTTTCTGTGAAAGATGTATGATTAATTGTTGATTCTCTAATAAAAGTAAGACCAACGTGAGATTTCTTTAAATCCACTGTTTTAGAAGTAACAAATTGTGCATATAACCATGCAGCTTGAGCTCTTTTAACAGGAGTTGATTTCATTAAAGTCCATGAACCAGCATCTTGATAACCGATTTTTGTTCCTTCTTCCCAATACGCACCATGTGGTGATGGAGCCATTCTCCATTTAGGAGTTCCATCTGCGTTTACTACTGCGATTTTTTCTTTAACCATATCAGCTGTAAATGCTGTGTACCAGAACATTTGTTGAGCGATTTCACCTTGAGCAGGTACAGGACCAGCTTCAGAGAATACCATTCCAGCTGCACTTGGTGGAGCATATTTTTTCAACCATTCGTTGTATTTTTCAATAGCATAAACTGCTGCAGGAGAGTTAGTTGCACCACCTCTAGCTACACAAGAACCAACAGGTTGAGAGTTTTTATTAACTCTAATTCCCCACTCATCAACAGGAAGACCATTAGGCTCACCTACGTCACCCATACCAGCCATTGACATCCACGCATCAGTAAATCTCCAACCTAAAGAAGGATCTTTTTTACCATAATCCATGTGACCATAAACTTTTTTACCATCAATTTCTCTACCTGTAAAGAATTTTGCAATATCTTCATAAGCAGACCAGTTAACAGGTACACCTAAGTCATAACCAAACTCAGCTTTAAAGTCTGCCATGTTTTTCTTGTCAGTGAACCAGTCATATCTAAACCAATAAAGGTTAGCAAATTGTTGATCTGGTAGCTGGTATAATTTACCATCAGGTCCTGTAGTAAAGTCTGTTCCAATAAAATCGTCTAAATCTAAACCTGGATTTGTAACGTCTTTACCTTCACCAACCATCCACTCAGATAAGTTTCTAGCTTGTTGATATCTCCAGTGAGTTCCAATTAAATCTGAATCATTAATATATGCATCATAGATATTTTGTCCAGTTTGCATTTGAGTTTGAAGTTTTTCAACAACGTCACCCTCACCAATAATGTCATGAATAATTTTAATACCAGTTAAATCATAAAATGCTTTAGTTAATGTTTTACTTTCGTAAACATGTGTACCAATACCTTCAGAAACAACTTTAATCGTCATCCCTTTATAAGGTTGTGAAGCTTTTTCAAACCATGCAAGTTCGCTTTTTTGCTCACTCTTAGTTAAAACAGACGGTTGGAATTCATCCATCCATTTGCTCATATCAGCAGCACTTGCTGTAATTGCACCCATACCTAGCATCATAACTAAAGCTGAAGTAGTAACTTTTCTTTTAATTTCCATGTATCTCTCCTATATAGAATTGACTCAAATATCAACATAAATCACAATAATTGTGTTCATCTTTGAGTGTCTAATATTTGCAAAAATCTAACCAATTTAGATTTGATTACAAACATTAGACACCCAAAGAGAAAAAATTATCACAAGTTTTGTTAATCCTTGAGTACTAAAATTTTATACCCAACGAAAAACCGCTAAAGCATAAAAAACACAAACAACTAAACCACCAATAATTGGGGTTCCAAACATACCTAACCAAGCCAGACAAATAAATGCCGAGCCCAATAGACTAAGAAAAAATCGATCACCAGGTGTGGTCTCTATTCGAAGTATTCCTACTCTTGGCGCTTGTGGCGCCTTGATTGCCCAAATTGTCATGATGATTAATCCAGCAAGGATACAAAGGAAAAAAATTGCCGTTCCACTTGTCCATGCCATCCATGATAAATTCATACTATACTCCTTAAACTCGACCTAGGGATAGACCCTTGGCAATATGATGTCTTACAAAATAAATAACAATAGCACCAGGTACAATTGTCAACATACCAGCTGCTGCTAAAACTCCCCAGTCAACACCAGAAGCAGAAACTGTTTTTGTCATAGTAACTGCGATTGATTTTGCATCAACTGCTGTTAAAGTTCTACTTAAAAGTAATTCAACCCAAGAGAACATAAAACAGAAAAACGCGGCCACACCAATACCTGATGAAATCAGTGGTGTAAAAATTTTGGTGAAAAATTTAAAGAAACTAAAACCATCCACATAGGCAGTTTCATCAATTTCTTTAGGCACACCTTTCATAAACCCTTCTAAGATCCAAACGGTTAATGGAACATTAAATAAGGTATGTGCAAGGGCAACTGCAATATGTGTATCAAATAATCCAACACTTGAATAGAGTTGGAAAAATGGTAGTGCAAAAACTGCAGGTGGTGCCATTCTATTTGTTAATAACCAGAAGAACAAATGTTTGTCCCCTAAAAATGAATACCTCGAAAAAGCATATGCTGCTGGAAGTGCAACCAGTAATGAAATAACAGTATTCATTACCACATAAATCATTGAGTTAAAATAACCCCAATACCATGTTGGGTCTGTAAAAATAGTGACATAATTATCAAAGGTTAAATTAACTGGGAACAAAGAAAATGATCCCAGAATCTCTTCATTTGTTTTTAAACTCATATTCAGTAACCAGTAAATTGGTAACATTAAAAATATGATATAAATCAGCATAATTGCAGGTGATTTACTTGAGAAAAAACCTGTTCTTGTTTTTGTATTATTCATCTTATGCCTCCTTTTTATCAATATTGGTCATGATGGTAAAAAATGCCCATGACATTAACAAAATCACTAAGAAATAAATCAGTGAGAATGCAGCTGCAGGTCCAAGGTCAAACTGTCCAATTGCCATTTTTACAAGGTCAATAGAAAGAAATGTTGTTGCATTTCCTGGTCCACCACCAGTTACAACCATTGGTTCAGTATAAATCATAAAACTGTCCATGAATCGTAATAATGAAGCAATTAATAATACACCCATCATTTTTGGTAATTGGATATATCTAAAAACATTCCATTTTGATGCTTGATCAATTTTTGCTGCTTGATAATAAGCGCTAGGAATTGACTGTAATCCAGCATAACAAAGTAATACAACCAGTGAAGTCCAGTGCCAAACATCCATTACAATAAGTGTAATCCAAGCTGAAAAAGTATCTTGAGTATAGTTATAATCTATTCCCATACTAGCTAGCGTGTGTCCAAGTAATCCAATATCTGTTCTTCCAAATATTTGCCAAATTGTTCCAACAACATTCCAAGGAATAAGTAATGGAAGTGAAATTAAAACAAGACATACCGATGACCAAATACCACCTTTTGGCATGTGAAGTGCAATATAAATTCCCAAAGGAATTTCAATAGCCATAATAATTCCCGTAAACATAAGTTGACGACCAAGGGCATCATGTAAACGGTCTGAGTGAAGAACTTCTTCAAACCACTCTAAACCTACTTCAAAAAATACATTATTTCCAAATGTATCTTGAACGGAATAGTTCACTACTGTCATCAAAGGAATAACAGCAGAAAAACCAACCAATAAAAGAACGGGTAATACAAGAAACCACGCTTTTTGATTTACTGTTTTTTTCATGATGTTTTTTCTCCTTCAACTAACCAATCATTTAGGTAAACATTCACTCTGTCCATATCAAAACACATATGGTTCATACTTGGAGTGATTTTTACATCTTCTGGAACGATGATATTGATATTTTTTTCATTATAAATTGCACGAACAATTTTATGATGTGCCACATCTTCAACACGAACAATATCAATTTTGATTCCTTGACCTTCTTCACATAAAGTAATGAACTCAGGTCTCACACCCAGTTCCACTTTTCCAGATAGCTTTTTATATGTTGAGCTTAATTGCATTTTGTGACCTTGCATATTTGCCTCATTTTCAATAACCTCTGCTTCAAAAACGTTCATTCCTGGAGAGCCTATAAAATAACCAACGAAAGTATGTGCTGGTTTATCGAATAACTCCTGAGGAGTTCCAATTTGAACAACACTTCCTGCGTTCATAACTACCACTTTATCTGCAAATGTTAATGCTTCAGTTTGGTCATGTGTTACAAAAATCATCGTATGTTTAAGTTCTTTATGTAAAGCTTTTAATTGAGTTCTTAACTCCCATTTCATGTGTGGATCAATAACAGTTAAAGGTTCATCAAATAAAATTGCATTTACATCTTCTCTAACCATTCCACGACCCAGTGAAATTTTTTGTTTCGCATCAGCTGTTAAACCTTGAGCTTTGTTATCTAAAATATCTTCAACTTTAATAGATCTTGCAATTGAAGCAACTCGTTGTTGAATGTATTTTGGATCAGCACCTCTATTTTTAAGTGGAAATTCTAAGTTTTGTCGTACTGTCATTGTGTCATACACAACTGGAAATTGAAAAACTTGTGCGATGTTTCTATCTGCCGTGTCTGCAAATGTTACATCCTCTTCATCAAATAGGATTCGACCCTCAGATGGAGTTAAAATTCCTGAAATGATATTTAAAAGTGTAGACTTTCCACATCCTGAAGGACCTAGAAGCGCGTATGCTTCACCATCTACCCATTCATGATCAACTCGTCGTAACGCGTAATCTTTTTCTGATTTTGGGTTTTTCATATAACTGTGTGCTAAATTTGAAAGAGTTATTTTTGCCATTATTTCATCTCCTTCTATCTATTTTTAGCATAAGATGCAGTTTCAAGCAGCTTACCATCTTGTGCAAATACAAAAATGTGACGTGTATCTAAATATACGTCCAAATCTAAATCATATTCCAAGTCTTGTACTCCATGTACCAAACCAATCCAAGTTTCATTGTCAAAAGACATATGTAAAAATGTTTCAGCACCAGTAATTTCAGTTACATCTAAATGAGCTGTAAATTTAATAGAAGTTTCATTTTGTCTTTTAAGTTCCAAATGATTTGGTCTGAATCCTGCCAAATATCTTCCATTTTCCAAATTAGCTAAAACGTCAAGAGCTGGTGCTTTTTGATTATTACCATAATAAATAAAATCACCCTCTTTTTTTATCTTTAAAAAGTTCATAGCAGGGTTTGAAAATACTTTTGCTGTAACTGCATCTTTTGGATTATGATATACATCAGCAGTCTCACCTACTTGGGTGATTTTACCTTCCCATAATGTTGCAACATTTCCACCTAATAATAAGGCTTCTTCAGGTTCAGTTGTTGCATAAACAAATATTGCACCTGATTCTTCAAACATTTTTGGAATTTCAGCTCGTAATTCTTCTCTTAATTTATAATCTAAGTTTGCTAAGGGCTCATCTAATAATACAAGTCCTGAACCTTTTACAAGTGAACGTGCCAGTGCACAACGTTGTTGTTGACCACCAGATAACTCATTTGGTCTTCTATCTAACATACCATCAAGTCTCATAAGTGATGCAATCTTTTTTACAGCAATATCAATTTCGTATTCGTCTTTTTTCATAATACGTAATGGGGCTGCAATATTGTCATAAACACTCATTGATGGATAATTTATAAATTGTTGATATACCATAGCGATTTTACGGTCTTGTACTCTCATACCTGTAACGTCTTTACCGTCCCAAAGTATTCGTCCAGATGTTGGTACATCTAGTCCTGCCATAATTCGCATCAATGTAGTTTTACCTGATGATGTTCGACCAAGTAGAACATTCATCGTACCTTTTTTAAGTGTTAAGTTAGTATTATAGATGTGTGTTTGACCATCAACACTAAAAGTTACATTTTCAAGTTGTAACGACATATAGTTTTTTCCTCCTCGTTTCTTCTTCCCAGAAAATAAAATTCTGGCTACTCAAAAAAACATAGTTTATATACAAGCATTCGTATACATAAATTATGTCTTACATTATAACATTATAATGAGACTCTAATAGTGACGTATTGAAATTTAAACCTAGCTTAAATTAAAGCTCAATTTTCAAAAAAACACTTAAAATTCAAAATGAAAGTTACTAAAAAGTCACCAAAATGCCTTAATATAGGCATGAAAACGAAGTATTATATCTGAATATGCAAGTGTTTCAAAATGAAATTTACGATGTTTTTATTGATAATTGCTATATTTTATAGGTTAATAGCAATAAAATAGCATTTTATTTTTTGGTTTAATCTAACTTTTATTATTATAACATTATAATGTGATTGATAACATTATAACCTTATAATGAGAAAATAAAAAAGGATTAATCTCCATGAAAAATAATGAATATGACATAGTTATCATAGGAGGTGGTGCAACAGGTAGTGGAATAGCTATTGATGCAGCATCAAGAGGATTTAAAACCTTAATAGTAGAAAAAAATGATTTTGCAGAAGGTACAAGCTCTCGAAGTACTAAATTAGTGCATGGTGGAGTAAGATATTTAGAAGCAGCTGTTAAAGGTTTGGATATTGATCAATTTAATTTAGTAAAAGAAGGATTAAAAGAGAGATCAAGACTTTTAAAGAATGCATCTCATTTATGTTCACGATTAACATTAGTTACACCTATATATAAGTGGTGGGAATTACCTTATATGTTTGTTGGACTTAGTTTATATGATTTTGTCTCTGGGAAACGTGGACTAGGTCGTAGTTCGATTGTTTCAAAAAACACTATGTTTAAAAATTTTCCAAGTATTAAAAAACAAGGGCTTGTTGGGGGAGTGAAATATTACGATGGTACTTTTAACGATGCCAGATTAAATATCTCTTTATTACAAACAGCAAAAAAATATGGGGCAGAGTGTAAAAACTATAATGAAGTATCTGGGTTTATCTATAATAATGGGGAAATCTCAGGTTTAAAAGTTACAGATAGAATCACCAATACTGAACAGACTATCAAAAGTCGAATCATTGTTAATGCAACAGGAGCTTTTTCAGATCAAGTAAGATTCTTAGATGATAAAGATGCTAAAAAAATGCTTGATTTAAGTTCTGGTATACATATAGTACTAGATAAGAAGTATTTACCAACAAATGAAGGTTTAATGATTCCAAAAACAGAAGATGGCCGTGTTTTATTTATCTTACCTTGGATGGGTAAATGTTTGGTTGGAACTACTGATGAAAGTACAACCTTAAGTGAACATCCAGAAGTTGATGAAAAAGATGTTGAATATATTTTAAAACATTTAGAAATATATTTTGACTTAAAAATTGACAAAAAAGAAATACTTTCATCTTGGTGTGGAATTAGACCTCTGGTTGCTCCTGATAAAGATGCATCTACTTCAAGTATCGTTAGAGATCATGTTATTAGTAGTTCAAACTCAGGACTTGTTAGTATTATTGGTGGAAAATGGACTACCTACAGAAAAATGGCAGAAGAAACTGTTGATTATGTCATTAATAAATTTGATTTACCTAATAAAACATGTCAAACTAAAAAACTAAAACTTGTAGGAAGTGAAAACTTAGATAAAAATCTAACAATTGATAATCTTAATGAAGATATTACGAGTCATTTAATAAAGATGTATGGTGATAATGCTCTTGCTGTTTATAACAGTGTTCCAGAAGTTGAAAAACTACATGAAAACTACTCTTATATCAATGCTGAAGTTATCTATGCTATAAAAGAAGAGTTTGTTCAAAAACCGCTTGATTTTATTGTTCGTCGAACATCTCTTGCTTTGATTGATATCAAAATTGCAAAAGAAATACTTGAAAAAGTACTATCAATTATGCAAAAAGAGCTTAACTGGGATGAAAATACAGTACTTCAAGAAAGAGAAGCAGCTATTGTTATATTAAACAAAGCCATTTAAGTAAAAACGTAGCAAAGGTAAAACAATGAGTAAAGTAGCAGTTATAGGTGAATGTATGATTGAGTATCAAGATAACCAAGATGTTTATAAACAATCATTTGGTGGAGATACTTTTAATTGTAGTGTTTATTTAAAACGAACATTTAATAAAGCTGATGTTGAATATGTAACTGTATTAGGTGAAGATACCTTGTCAAAAAAAATGATGAACTTTATTCATAAACAAAATATTCAAACAACGTATGTAGATAAAATCGCTGATAGAAATCCAGGATTATATATTATTGATTTTGACAATAAGAAAAGAAGTATTTCTTATTGGAGAGACAGTTCTGCAGCACGAGAGTTGTTTTTGACAAGATCTCTACAAAGAATTAGTACCGAACTCTTAGATTTTGATTTGATATATTTCTCAGCAATTACCCTAGCAATTATGAGTGAAGAGGGTAGGAATAACTTTTTTAGAATGATTAAAAAAGCTAGAAACATGGGTGTTAAAATTGCCTTTGACCCAAAGTTTAGACCTTCTTTGTATAAATCAAATGATCAAGCGCGTAAAATATATGATCAAGCAATTCATTATTGTGATGTTTTTTTGCCTTCCTTGGCTGATGAAAAAGAATTATGGGCTGAGAATGATACGTATAGTGTCATTGAAAAAGCAAAAAAAGCAGGATGTTCCGAGATTATTATTAAATGTGGAAAAGAAGATATTGTTTATTATTATGAAAACTATACCAAAACAATAAAAACGAAAGGCATTAATAATATTATTGATAAAACTTCTGCTGGAGATTCTTTTAATGGAGCTTATTTGGCTTCACGATTAAAAGGAAAATCAATCGAAAAATCAATTAAAAAAGCAAAAAAATTGGCTTCTGAGGTAATAATGTATAAAGGTGCCATCATGCCAAAAAAAAGAAAAATTAGAGAATAGAAGTGGATATTATGGTACATATTACAAAAGTGACATTATAATGACCTTATAATCTTATTTTAAGGTTTATTTAAAAGTGAATAATGTAGTATTCGGAGTTATTAGTGATTGTCTTTTTTTAAGACTCTTTATGATAACAACTTTACCACTATTAATACTACCTAGGTAAACTTAGGAGTAAAAGGATTTAATTTGCTAAATAAAACTGGTATTCCCCTATACATGCAGTTAAAAGAAAAACTGTTTGAAGATATAAAAACGAATTATAAAGTGAACGATATTATTCCTGCTGAAGGAAAATTAGAACAACAATATAAAGTAAGTCGAATAACAGTAAGAAAAGCAATTGAAGAATTAGAAAGAGATAATGTTGTTATAAAAAAACAAGGTAGAGGAACTTTTGTAAAAGAGCAAAAAATTCTTTATGATGCAAATTCTTTGGGTTCTTTAACACAAAGACTTACCCAACAAAATCACACGCTGACTACCAAATCAATCTCATTTGAAATTATCAAGGGTGAGCATTTTGTAAAAGATTTACTGAAGTGTGATACTTTATTATGTATACGAAGAACAAAACTTTTAGAAGATGTTCCTTTTGCAATTATGATCAACTACTTTGACTTAGAACTGGTACCAGATATTGATAAAAAGTTAAACTTGGAGTCTTTATATAGTTTCTTGAAAAAAGAGTATAACATTGAATTTCATAATGCAGAAGAAACAGTTGAAGCAAAAGCAGCAACTCCTCTTGAAGCACAAAAATTAGATATCGAAGTTAGTGCCCCTTTATTATCTATGGATAGATTATCATTTGATAAACACAATAAACCAATTGAGTATTCAAATGTAATTATTAAAGGTGATATGTACAAGCATAAAATTATCCTGTCTAACTAAAGATTTAGACCAAGGATATAAATAAGGACTTATCAAAAACTTCATCTTTTTGAAGTTTGATAATAGAAGTCTTTTCTTCAAGAATATGGTTGGTATTCACATGATCTGCAATACCACACCAGGGTTCAATACATACAAAAGGTGCATCAACTGGTGCCCAAAATGCCAAATACTCAAATCCCTCAAATGATACTTTTACACTTTTTTGATTGACAGAGTTATTTAAACTCACAGATTTCGAGTTTAAATCTCTAAAAATAAGTGCATCTTTTGAAAAAACATTCTTTTCTAGATGTAAGGTATTTGAATCCAGTGTAAAATCTTTCACATCACAAATACATCCATACTCTAAATTTAAACCAATAGCATCTTGATTTTCAACTTTTTCAAAAGAAAAAAAGCTTTCATCAATAGGTGCTTTTAACAAAAAAGCGGGATGAGCACCCAATGAAAAGAGTATTTCTTCATCACTTCTTACTGTGTAATTTATTTTTAACCCCTGATCTTCTAATGTATAGGTCAAAGTTAATTCAAAATTAAAGGGATAATGTTTAATTGTTTGCTCATTTTCTTTAAGAACAAAAGATAAAGTCGTGTCATTTTGATCTTTTAATAGAAACTCTTGGTGCCTTGCTACACCATGTATGGGCAAGGTATAGTTTTTATTGTTATAAATATAATTATTGTTTTTAAGACGTCCAACTATGGGAAATAATACAGGGGAGCTTCTATGCCAATATTTAGAATCACCTAAATATAGATACTCTTCATTTTTTAGCGAAAAACTTTTTAATTCTGCACCGAATGAATCAACTTTAATTTTGTATTTTGTATTTTTTATTTCATATACCATTACTATTACCTTGAAACAGAAAACAAAATGTATCTTGTTTTCTGTGATTTATTAGTGTGAGTCTCGTGCAAACCACTTATTATCTAGAATTTTTTCGTAAGGTTGCGTGAGTTTCAAACAAGCACCATCGGCTAACCCTTCTACAAATTTTCTGTATATTTCTTGCCAAGGGGTATCATTATGTAAAGTAGGTAATTTTAAAGCTTCAAATCTATCTTGGAACTCTTTATCCTCAATTAACATTTGAACTTCTCTTTTATTTAAATCAATTTTAACCTTATCTCCTGTTTGTAATATTGCCAAACCACCACCTACTAAACTTTCAGGACTGGCATTTAAAATTGAAGCACTGGCACTAGTACCACTTTGTCTTCCATCTCCTAGAGTTGGTAACGCGGTAATTCCTTCTTTTACTAGCTTATCTGGAGGTAACATATTAACAACCTCTCCTGAGCCTGGAAAACCAACAGGACCACAATTTCTCATAAATAAAATTGAGTTTCTATCAATATTTAAAGACTCATCATTAATTCTTTCATGATAATCTTCTGGACCTTCAAATACAACAGCATTACCTTTAATGACACCATCATGAATAAATTCACTTAAAAACTTTTCATCAATAACAGATGTTTTCATAATAGCTGAGTCAAATAAATTCCCACTCATGACTAAAAATCCAGCATTTTCAAGTAAAGGATTATCATAAGTTTTAATGACATCAGAATTTAATATTTCTGATTTTTTGTAGTTTTCTTGTGTCGTTTTTTCACTAACGGTTAGTGTATCAAGATGAATTTTATTTTGTTTGATTAACTCACTCATAATAGCACCAACTCCACCCGCTCTATGGAAATCTTCACTTAAATATTTTCCTGCTGGTTGGCAGTTTAGCAATAAAGGAATTTCATAACCATATTTTTGCCAATCATCAAGGGTGATATCAATTCCCAAGTTTTTTGCAATTGCATTAATATGAATAGGTGCATTAGTAGATGCTCCCATTGCTGAACAAATAGTAATGGCATTGATAAAAGATTCTTTGGTCATAATATCTGAGGGTTTAATATCATTGTTGACTAAAGATACTATTTGTTTCCCACTTTCATAAGCATTTTGACCACGTTCTCTATAGGGTGCTGGAATGGTTGAACTTCCTGGAAGACTCATTCCTAATACTTCACTAAGACAATTCATACTAGATGCTGTTCCTATTGTATTACAGTATCCAACACTAGGAGCTGAAGCAGCTGCAATGTCCATGAATTCATCATAGTCTATCTCACCAGCAGCGAATAATTTTCTGGCTTCCCAAATAGCTGTTCCTGATCCACATAACTCACCTTTATAGTATCCATTTAACATGGGTCCAACAGAGAAAGTAATTGAGGGAATATTTAAAGTTCCAGCAGCCATAAGTGCAGCGGGTGTTGTTTTATCACAACCAATAGTAAAAATGACTCCATCAATTGGATATCCATAAATAGTCTCTACCATAGATAAATAAGATAAATTTCTGTCTAGAGCTGCAGTGGGTCGTTTCCCTGTTTCTTGAATAGGGTGGGTTGGGAATTCCATTGGAATTCCTCCTGCATCTCTAATACCATCTTTTAACCTGCTGGCCAATTCAATATGGTGTCGATTACAAGGAGAGAGGTCACTTCCTGTTTGTGCTATTCCAATAATAGGACGACCTGATTGTAATTCTTTTCTTGAAATCCCGTAATTTAAATATCTCTCTAAGTATAAAGCAGTCATTCCTGGATCGTTTTTATTATCAAACCAAGCTTGACTTCTATATTTAAATAATTTTCTATTTTTGTCCATAATTATTTCCTCGCTAAATCGTATTCAATTGTTTAAAAAGATTGGGTTGTTGACCTTTTACCTTTGTTTCTAATACAAAGGTATGACCACTTAATGGGGCATCTTCAAGTTCTTGTTCACTTAATCCAAAGGCTGCTGTTGTTATATATAAAGTCTTTAAATCAACGCCACCAAAATTACAAGAAGTTACTTTGGGTACGGGTAGAGAGTAAACCTTATCAATTGAACCATCAGGCTTGTATCGGGTAACTCTCCATCCATACCAATGTGCACTCCAAATGTGGTCCTCATCATCTACACATAAACCATCTGGATATCCATCTTTTTCATCTATATTTGCAAAAATTTGTCGGTTAGATAAAGTACCCGTTTCCAAGTGATAGTCATACACATAAATGACTCTTTTGGGACTATCTGTTAAATAGAATTTTGTGGAATTTTTATTCCATCCCAATCCATTTGATATAAATAAATCTGTTTCTTTTTTCTCAATAGTATTTCCATCTAAACAATAAAGTGAGCCTTTGATTTCCTCTTCATTATTATCCATGGTACCTGCAAAATATCTTCCATTTTTATCACATTTTCCATCGTTAAATCTATTCTCAGGTAGATTTTCTTCTGGATTATTTATTATTGTTGTTTCATTGTTTTCTAAATTTAAGTATTCATAACCATCGTTTGTAGTTGCTATTAATTCATTATTATCAGTAAAAGCAAAAGAACCTATTGCTTTCTTATATTGATAATATTTAATTTCTTTAGTCTTTAAATCATATTTATATATTTTTTTATCTTTAATATCTGTCCAATACAATGAGTTTTCCAACTCATTATATAAAGGACCCTCACCCAAGATTGACTTGGAGTTTGGGATATGACTTAACTTATCCATTGATTTTATTTCTACCAATAACTGGGTATTGTTCTACTTCATAAATAGAACCCGAAACTGGTATTGAGTAATCACTTACCCAGAATGCCACATGTTTGGCTATCTCTTCAGGAGCTAAGATTGTTCCTCTAGGGGCAAAGGCTTTGTTGATATTTTCATGCCAGTCTTCAGGATTTCCTTCTTTTAACTGAGTAGAGTGTTCTTTGTCTGTGTGTGTCCATCCAACATTAATTTGGTTTACCCTAATTTGTTTTGTTCCTAAATAGTCAGCCATGTTTCTTGTCATGGTCATTAATGCACCCTTAGAAGCAGAATAAACCAACAAGTCATCTTGTCCACAATAAGCATTAATTGAACCTACGTTTACAATAGATCCTTTAATATTTTTGTCTAAAAATGTTTTTACTACTGCTTTACATAGAAATAGTGGTGCTTTAAAATTAACATTCATAATATATTCATAAGTTTCTTCATCTATATTTGTCACGTTATTTCTAGGAAAAACACCCGCATTATTTACTAAAGAATCAATTCTCCCAAATGTTTTAATTGTATGAGTAATAATATTTTCCAACTCATCAAACTTTGACAAGTCTGCACAAACACAAGCAGTGTTTTCACCAAATCTAGAGACCAAGTTTTGCGCTATTGAGAATGAGTTAGGTGATGCATGAATCATAACTTTTGCTCCAAGTTTTAACGATTCTTTTACAATTTCAAGCCCAATTCCAGCTGTGGCTCCCGTTACAATTACTACTTTGTTTTCTAATGTCATTTTAAACTCCACTTTTGTCTTATTTATCTAATTCTATTTTCAGTTTCTTTGTCAAAAAAGATTATCTTTTTAGCCCAAACTTTTAAGGTGATATTTTCACCGTCACCTTTAGCTCCACTTGGAGATACTCTTGCAATGACATCTGTATCATTTAATGTGATGTATAAAAATACATCAGAACCTGTTAGTTCTTGAATATTAATTCTTGCATCAAGTTCTTGTAATTCATTGGCAACCGAGGCATCTCTAAATCCATTTTGAATGTGTTCAGGTCGAAGCCCCGCGATAACCGTTTTACCAACATATTTATCTAAGTCTTTAAACTCAGCATCCAACTGGATAGTATTAACTACACCACTTTCATTTTTAAAATCAACGTAAAATTTATCATTTTCTTTTTTAATAACCACATCAATGAAGTTCATAGATGGTGATCCAATGAAACCAGCTGTAAATAAGTTACATGGATTTTCATACACATTTGAGGGGGAATCAAATTGTTGAATTGTACCTTTATTCATGATAGCAATTTTGTCAGCTAAAGTCATGGCTTCAACTTGATCATGGGTTACATAAACAATTGTTTTTTTAACTCTTTTATGCAGTTTTTTTATTTCAGCTCTCATTTTAACACGAAGCTCAGCATCAAGATTTGATAATGGCTCATCAAATAAATACATATCTGGTTCTCTTGAAATGGATCGAGCTATGGCAACTCTTTGTCTCTGCCCACCTGAAAGTTGACCTGGCTTTCTATTAAGAAGAGGTTCCATATGAAGTATTTCTACTGCACTTTGAACTCTTTGTTCAATTTCTTCCTTAGAGTATTTACTAATTTTTAAACCAAATTCAATATTTTCACGAACAGTCATGTTTGGATATAAAGCGTATGATTGAAAAACCATCGCCAACCCTCTGTCTTTTGGTGATGCATGAGTAATATCATTTTCACCCAAAGTTATGCTTCCTTTGTTGATTTCTTCAAGTCCAGCAATGGTACTTAGTAATGTAGATTTACCACACCCACTAGGTCCCACTAGAACTAAAAATTCTCCAGCATCTAAGGCGATATTTATACCTTTTAAAACTTCTGTATCATCATAACTTTTATATAAGTCGTTAATTTTTAGTGATTTCATTTTTTCCTCTTTTATTTAACGGCACCAGCCATTAATCCTTTTACAAAATATTTTCCTGAAATAATATATGCTATTAACGTAGGAGCAACGGCGATTAGAGCTGCAGCCATATCTACATTGTATTTTTTTACTGTTGACGTTGAATTAACCAAATTGTTTAATGCAACTGTCACAGGCTGAGTATCCGCATCTGAAAAAGTAATTCCAAATAAGAACTCATTCCAAATTTGAGTCATTTGCCAAATTATACAGACCATAAATATGGGTAAACTAACGGGTAATAAGATTTTATAAAAAATTCTAAAAAACCCAGCCCCATCTATTTTTGCTGCATTAATCAACTCAGTTGGAATAGACACATAAAAGTTTCTAAAAAACAAAGTGGTAAAGGCAGTCCCATAAATAACATGTACAAAAATCAAACCTCCAACACTACCAGATATTCCCATCAGTCCAATTGTTTGTGACATAGGAAGAAGGACAACTTGGAATGGAATAAAACAACCAAATAATAAGAGTGAAAAGAAAACTTCACTTCCTTTAAATTTCCATTTTGAAAATACATATCCGTTTAAAGCTCCAATAATACAAGAGATTAAAACAGCAGGTACAGTAATCAAAATAGAGTTAATAAAATAAGGTTTAATTCCCTCAGCTGATGGACCAATTCTCGCTTCTCCCCATGCTTCAATCCATGGTTGAAAAGTAATAGTTTCAGGTAAAGCTAAAAGGTTTCCATTTTTAATCTCATCGATATCTTTTAAAGATGTAATAATCATTACAAATATTGGCAATAAAAAATATATCGCACATATAAATAAAAGGACATAAATAAATACTCTTGATAATTGACTTACAATTCTTTCTTTAGCTGAGCCTATCATGAGTTTTTCCTTAATTCTCTGTACAAATATGGAACAACAAATATCATCACAAATAACAGCATAATCATGGCACTAGATGCTCCAAATGCCAATTTGTTTCTTGCAAAAGAATAGTCGAACATAAATATTGATGGTAAAACAGTAGAAAAACCTGGTCCACCTTTTGTCATAACAATAACAAGATCGAATGTCTTAATGGCAAGATGTAATAAAATAATCACTGCTGAGAAAAATACTGGTCCCAGTTGTGGAATGATAATTTTCCAATAAATTCTAGGCATTGATGCCCCATCAATTTTGGCGGCATTAATTACTTCATGACTAATACCTCGAAGACCTGCCAGTAATAAAACCATCACAAATCCCGTGGATTGCCAAACTGCAGCAATAATAATGGTATAAATAGCCATCTCTGAATCAACAATCCAATCAAAGGTGAAATTTTCAAATCCCATTTGAATCATAAAGTTCTCTAAACCAAAACCTGGATTTAACATCCATTGCCATACTGTTCCAGTTGCAATAAATGACAATGCCATTGGATACAAATATATGGTTCTAAATATTCCTTCAAATCTAATTTTTTGATCAATAAAGATAGCTAGCAATAACCCAAATAATAGACAAAAGCCTATAAATAAGGAAGAGAAAATTAGTAGATTTTCCATTGCTAGCCACCATTTCATATTGTTGAATAAAGCAAAATATTGCTTTAATCCAGCAAAAGTATATAAGGGTAAGATTTTAGAATTTGTTAAAGACAAGATAAAATTCCAAAAAATAAACCCATATATAAAGATGACCATAATTAGAAAAGTAGGAGTTACTATTAATTTAGGAATTGAATCCTCTAAAAATTTTAACTTACTTTTCATGTGTTACTCCGTATTCTTTTTTTAATTACATTTCATTTTTAACAGCATCAACTAATAGTTTAGCAGCATCAGAAGAACTCATTTTTGAATTGTAGAAGTTTGTTACTACATCAACAACTGCACCTTTGATTGAATCTGAAATTGCCATTTGATGTGCCATACTTGGTAAAAGTGCACCAGATTTAGCAGCAGCATTTAATTGGTTAATTGAATTAATTGCAATTGGGTCAAACTTATCTCTTGAAACACCATCAGTTACAGGAACAGAACCTTTTCTTGTATTAAAAATGATTTGGAATTCATCAGATAAAATTAATTCAGATAATTTTGCTTGAGCTTTAGCTTTTTCAGCATCTTTTTGTTTAAACATTACAAAACTATCAATGTTATATAAGTATTTGTTATTTGTTTGAGGAGCAGCGATTGCTACATAATCTTTACCAATAACTTTACCAGCAACTTTAAACTCACCTTTAGCCCAGTCACCCATGAACTGCATTGCTGCCTCACCTTTGTAAACCATAGCAGTTGCTAAGTTCCAGTCTCGACCTGGTGCATTTTTATCAGTAAATGATTTAACCATTTTTAATGTATCAAATGATTTTTTCATTGTGTCTGAACCTAAAGCTTCCAAATCTAAATCAACCAATGCTTTTTTATAAAAATCTGCACCACCAACACCTAAAACAATTGTTTCAAATACTGTAGCTTCTTGCCATGGTTGTCCACCAGCAGCAACAGGAATAAATCCAGCAGCTTTGATTTTTTTAGCAGCAACTTCGAAGTCTGCCCAAGTTTTTGGAATAGTAGCACCTGCTTTTTTAAATACAGCTGGGTTTACCCACATCCAGTTAATTCTATGCACATTTACAGGAACGGCAACATACTTACCTTCATACTTCATATGATCTGAAAACATTTTAGGAAGTCTCTCATCCCATTTTCCAGCTTTTGCAACTTCATTTAAATCAGATACTACACCAAGTTCAGCCCATTCTTGAATACTTGGTCCTTTAATTTGTGCAGCAGATGGAGGATTACCAGAAACAACTCTACTTTTTAGAACTGTCATAGCGTTTACACCATTTCCACCAGCAACAGAGAAATCTTTCCATGTGTGACCACTTTTTTCTAACATAGTTTTTAGTGCACCTACAGATTTAGCTTCACCACCACTAGTCCACCAGTGTAATACTTCTACTTCAGCACTAAATAAAGATAAAGATCCTAATAAAGATAGCGCAACTGTCATATTTTTCAATGTTTTCATTTTCTCTCCTTAATCAATTAGTATGTAAATGTTACATAATAATGGATAATGTTTAACTGAAAAGTCTTTTTACAACGGATTATGTAAAAAGTGTTACAGAAAATTCTTTTCATGTAAATCATTTTTGCATAGATTAACTTAGTCTATACTTAAGAAATCCAAGTAAAATATGACTAATAGCCCATTTAATGTGTATCTAAACTTAGAACTGATAGAATTCGTTTATGAAAACATTTACATTTATTAAGTAAAACCAAAGGAAGTAAAATGGGAATTAGAAAAATTGCTGACAAAGCAAACGTTTCAATTGCAACTGTTTCACGAGTTTTGAATACTCCTGATTTGGTTAAGAAACATACTCGAGATAAAGTTTTAAAAATAGCAGAAGAGTTAGATTATAAAAAATATAATACAAACTTTCCTCAAGCTTCTAAAAAAGATGAAATTGGTGTTATTATTCCTGATGTGGTCAATACATTTTTTGCGCGAATTCTTGAAGGTATTAGTAAACAAGCAAAAGCACTTGATCTTCCTATAACGCTTTATTTAACACATGACAACCCAGAAGACGAACTTGAAGCAGTTGATAGACTCATTGAGAAACAGTGTAGGGGAATCATTTTAATTCGTTCAAGAAATAAAGAAAAAGAATCCATTAAAAGTATACAAAAAATGCAAAAATATAATATTCCTTTTGTATTAGCAGATAGAGATATTACTAACAGCGATAATTCGGGTGTATTTTTGTCCAATGCCAATGCTGTGTATGATGCAATTAATTTATTGATTAATGATGGTTATGAAAATATTTCCATAATAACAGGTCCTGCAAATAGTTTAAACTCAAACCAAAGACTTGATGGATACAAAGAGGCTTTAAATAAACATGGAATTGAAACAGATGAAAACATGATACATCATGGAGACTTTACAATGGAAAGTGGATTAGAAGCTTGTACTAAAATACTAGAACAAAAAGAAATTCCCAGTGCTATTTTTTCTTGTGCAAATCAGATAACGGTAGGATGTTTAAAGGCAATTACTCAAAAGGGTTTAACAGTAGGAAAAGATATCAAGTTGTTTTCCTTTAATAAATTAGATGCCTCTCATATCAGTTCTTTCAACATCTCGTATATAGAACACCCCGTTGAATACATGGGTGAAAAGAGTGTTACAATTTTGAAAAATAAATTTGTAGGAACCAAGGGAATCATACGAGAGATTTTAAATTATAAAATACACTATTAAAAAAAGGAGATAAAGATGAAAATGACATTTAGGTGGTATGGTAAAAACGATAAAATACCTTTAGAACATGTGGCTCAAATACCTGGAATTAGTGGAGTAGTTACTTCTTTGATGGACATACCAGTAGGTGATTCTTGGCCAATAAAAGATTTAATTGAGTTGAAAAATTATGTAAACTCATATGGTTTAAATTTAGAAGTAATTGAGAGTGTAAATGTACATGAAGATATTAAACTGGGACTTGATTCAAGAGACGAATATATTAAAAATTACCAAGAAACATTGGTAAACCTATCACAAATAGGCATAAAAACAGTATGTTATAACTTCATGCCTATTTTTGATTGGACGAGAACAGATTTAAATATGCCATTAAAAGACAAATCTACAGTTTTATCTTTTGATAATGAACAGTTAAAAGATTTAAGTGCTCAAGATTTGGTTGAGAGAATTAGAAATGATTCAAGTGAGGTTGAAATCCCTGGATGGGAACTAGAACGTCTTGATGAAATTGAGGGGTTGTTTAAACAATATGAAACAGTAGATGAAGAGCAATTATGGGAAAACTTGAAATACTTTTTAGAGAAAATTATTCCAACAGCCGAGTCTTGTAATATTAAAATGGCTTTACATCCTGATGATCCTCCTTTTAGTATCTTTGGACTTCCAAGAATTATGACCAATCAAAAGAATCTTCAAAGATTGCTTGATTTAGTACCAAGTATCAATAATGGTCTAACTTTATGTACAGGATCATTGGGTCCAAATAAAGACAATGATATGCCTGCTATGATTAGAGATTTTGGTGGACAAGGGAAACTTCACTTTGGACATATTAGAAATGTAAAAAGAATCAATGATAAAAGTTTTCATGAAACTTCACACTTATCTAGCGATGGAAGTTTAGATTTATACGAAATCGTTAAAGCCTATAAAGATATTAATTTTGATGGTCCCGTTCGACCTGACCATGGAAGAATGATTTGGGGTGAAGAAGGAATGCCAGGTTATGGATTATATGATAGGGCTTTGGGTATTACTTATCTAAACGGATTATATGAGGCAATTTCAAAGGCAAGAGATGAGTAAGCCAGCAAGAATAGCGATAATCGGGGAGTGTATGGTAGAGTTGTATCAAGACAGCAAGAGTTTGTATAAACAGACTTTTGGAGGAGATACCTTTAATTGTAGT
>MAAG01000192.1 GCA_002163065.1 Arcobacter sp. 31_11_sub10_T18 | reverse complement strand
CAAGTATTATGTTAATTATTATGGCAGATCAGTTAAGTATTTCCGTTGGAAACCTTTTTATGGGTGCAGTGTTCCCTGGTCTTTTACTTGGAGTATTATATGTTGGATATATCGTAATTCTAGGGAGACTAAAACCTAAAAAAATGCCATTGGTACTTGATGGAAAAGACGAAGAAGAATATGAATTAAGTTTGGTATGGGATTTATTTAAAAATATTCTTCCTCCTGCATTTTTAATCTTGGCTGTTTTAGGTTCAATCTTTTTTGGAATTGCAACTTCAACAGAAGCTGCAGGTATTGGAGCTTTTGGAGCATTGATTTTAATGTTCATGAATGGAAATCTTAATCTTACAAAAGTTAAAAAGATTTCTATGGCTACTATGAATACCACTGGATATATCTTTGCGATTTTTGTAGGGGCTACTTGTTTCTCTTTGGTTTTACGAGAACTTGGAGGAGATGAGTTAATTATCTCAGCACTTCATTCAATCTCTGAAGATCCAATTGTTATCATTTTATTTATTTTAGGATTGGTATTTGTTCTTGGATTTGTTCTAGATTGGATTGAAATCACTTTGATTATTCTTCCCTTGGTTGCGCCAATTATTTCAGACCTTGCCATTGAAATTCAAGGATATGGAATTGAGAATGCAACGCTGGTTTGGTTTGTATTATTGGTTGCTATGACACTTCAAACGTCATTTCTAACACCACCAGTCGGATTTGCATTGTTTTATTTAAAAGGTGTTTGTCCTCCTGAGATTCAATTGGTTGATATCTATAAGGGAGTAATACCTTTTATTATTCTACAAATGATTGGGCTAGCCATAGTATTCTTCTTCCCACCAATAGTTACTTGGTTACCTTCCATAGCCTACTAACTAAAAATAAAAATACAAAAAACAAAAAATCAACACAAACATACAGTTACAAAATAAATTATTTTGTAACTGTTCCTATAATATTTTATTATAAGAGTATTTAATTTAATAATTCAAATATTCAAATAATCAAATAAATACTAGTTAATTTGGTTGTCAAAGAAACAAGGGGTAAATATGAAAAAATTAGAAATGATGATTAGTAATGAGTTTATACAAAGTAAAACACAAAAGTATTTTGACAAAGTATGTCCTTTAACACAAGATGTACAAGTACAAGTTCCACTTTGTACCAATGAAGAAATATCAGATGCTATTGAAAAAGCACACACGGCATATTTAAGTTGGAAAGATACTCCAATTATGACAAGAACCAGATTGATGTTAAAGTATCAAGCATTAATTAAAGAAAATATAGATGAAATCGCTAAAATATTAAGTGTTGAACAAGGAAAAACTTTTGATGACGCTAAAGGTGATATTGTAAGAGGTTATGAAGTGGTTGAGTTTGCTTGTAGTGCTCCTACACTCATGATGGGTGAAACAGTTGAGCATGTGTCAAATAAGATGAATACATACTCATACAGACAACCCTTGGGTGTTTGTGCTGGTATTACACCTTTTAACTTCCCTGCTATGATTCCATTATGGATGTTTCCTTTGGCTATTGTTGCTGGAAATGCTTTTATATTAAAACCATCAGAGATGGTTCCCAATACAACTATGAAATTAGCAGCACTATTTATAGAAGCAGGAGCTCCTAAAGACTTACTACAAGTTGTTCATGGACAAAAAGATCAAGTTGACGCTCTCTTAGATCATCCAAAAGTATTGGCTTATTCATTTGTTGGATCACCTGCAGTTGGTGAGTATATTTACTCAAGAGCCACTGCAAATTTAAAAAGAGCACAAGCATTTGTTGGAGCTAAAAATCACATGGTTGTTATGCCAGATGCCAATAAAGAAAATGTATTAAATGCTCTGGTTGGTGCTTCAATGGGAGCTGCAGGTCAACGATGTATGGGTATTTCTGTTGCATTGTTTGTAGGCTCTTCGAGAGAGTGGATTCCAGAATTAATTGCCAAGTTAAAAGAAGTAAAACCAGGTGCTTGGAATGACAAGGATGCTAATTATGGTCCAGTTATGACAAAAGCTGCACAAAGTAAAATTGAAGGTTTGATTCAATCAGGTGTTGATGAAGGTGCAACTTTACTTCTTGATGGTCGAGGAGCAACAGTTGAGGGTTATTCTAATGGTAACTGGGTAGGGCCTACTGTATTTACAAAAGTTGATGTTGATATGGCCATATATAAAGAAGAAATCTTTGGACCTGTACTCTCAATTTTGGAGCCAAAAAATTTAAGTGAAGCTTTAGATATTATCAACAATAATATGTTTGGTAATGGAACATCAATTTTTACAGCAAGTGGAGCATCTGCAACACGATTTAGAAGAGAAGTGCAAGTTGGACAAGTTGGAATTAACCTTCCTATTCCTGTACCTTTACCATTTTTCTCTTTTACAGGATGGAGAGGATCTTTTTACGGAGATTTACATGCTTATGGAAAACAAGCAATTACATTTTACACAGAAACAAAAACAGTAACAGAAAAGTGGTTTGAAGATGAAGAAAGTGAAGGCGTTGCTTTTGACTTTAAAGCAGATCACTCAAAATAATAAAACGATAAAACTATAATAAGAAGGATACATCATGGTACAAGATAAAGTAACAATAATAACAGGTTCAGCTTCAGGAATAGGTCTAGACACAGCAAATGTTTTTGCACAAAATGGAGCAAAAGTAGTTTTATCAGATATAAATGAAGAAGCGCTGGAAAAAGCTGTTAATGATTTCAAATCAAAAGGTTATGAAGTCTTGGGTGTAAAATGTGATGTATCCAGTGAAAGTGACATAAAAAACCTTGTAAGTAAAACAGTTGAACATTTTGGTACTGTACATGTATTTATTTCAAATGCTGGTATTCAACATGTATCTGGTATTGAAGATTTTCCAACTGAAAAATATGAGTTTATGTTAAAACTAATGCTTGTTGGTCCTTTCATTGCAATTAAAGAACTGTTTCCCATTATGAAAAAACAACAATGGGGACGGATTATCAATATGGCATCTATTAATGGTCTGGTTGGTTTTGCTGGAAAAGCTGGATACAATTCTGCAAAACATGGTTTATTGGGTTTAACAAAAGTAGCTGCTCTAGAAGGTGCTTTAGATAATATTACTGTTAATTCAATTTGTCCAGGTTATGTTGATACCCCACTTGTTAGAAATCAATTGGCAGACTTAGCCAAAGATAGAGGAGTGAGTCCTGAAGAAGTATTAGAGAAAGTCATTTTTTCTTTAGTCCCACAGAAAAAACTTTTAACTACAGATGAAATTGCAAACTATGCGATGTTTGTTGCAAGTGATCATGCAAAGTCTATAACTGGGCAAGCTTTGGTTATGGATGGTGGATATACTATTCAATAAATTCTTTTATTTATTTATTAAGTATTAAGTGAAAAGCTTAATACTTAATAGCTACTGCTTAATTTTTATAACTATACTTCATATTTAAAAATGACAAAAATATTAAACTGTCATAATAATGTCATATTTTACTATTATAATTACATCGTAGCAAATATAAACCAAACCTCATTTATCAAATTGACGTTTGTTTTATATTTGGTATTTATAAAATAAGGAAAAGCTATGGACAAGATAATATCTATGGATGCAATAGGTGCATTTTTAAAAGATGGAATGACGATTTCTATTGGCGGATTTATGGGCTGTGGTAATGCACATCATATTATTGACGAAATCTTAAAAACTGACGTAAAAAATTTAACACTAATTTGTACTGATACAGCTAGAGATGATTATGGTATTGGTAAACTAATTGATGATAGACGAATCACAAAACTACTAGCTTCTCATATAGGAACTAATAAAGAAACCCAAAGACAAGTAATTGAGGGTTTTATAGAACTTGAATTGGTACCTCAAGGAACACTTGCTGAGCGAATTAGAGCTGCTGGTGCTGGACTTGGTGGAGTATTGACTCAAACTGGTTTGGGTACAGAAGTTCAAGATGGAAAAGAAATCGTAACTATTGATGGAAAAGATTATATTTTAGAAAAACCAATTCACATTGATTTAGCTTTCCTTAAAGCTTATAAAGCAGATAATGCAGGAAATTTAATTTATAATGGTGCAACTAGAAACTTTAATGTGCCAATGGCAGGAGCTGCTACTGTTACCATTGCTGAAGTTGAAGAAATCGTTGAAAACGGACAATTAAACCCTAATTTTATACATACACCATTTGTATACATTAACCATATTATAAAGGCTTAACATGGATGCTAAAGAAATCATAGCTGCTAGAGTAGCACAAGAATTTAAAGATGGAGATTTTGTTAATCTTGGAATAGGACTACCAACTAAAGCTGTTGATTATATCTCAAAAGATGTAAATATTAATCTACATTCAGAAAATGGCTTTGCTGGTATTTGGGATACAGCTACTCCTGAAACTTTGGATAAAGATGTAGTTGATGCAGGTGGTTCTAATGTTGTATTGCAAAGTGGTGGGTTATTTTTTGATTCAGTAACTTCTTTTGAAATCATTCGTGGTGGGCACTTAGATATGACAGTTTTAGGAGCTCTTGAAGTAGATGAAGAAGGAAACCTAGCAAACTGGAAAATACCTGGAAAACTTCTACCAGGTATGGGTGGAGCAATGGACTTGGTAAATGGTGCTAAGAAAGTAATCATTTCCATGGTACACACTGCACGTGGTAATCCAAAGATATTGAAAAAATGCACCCTTCCTTTAACGGGAAAAGGTGTTGTTGATATGATCATCACGGAAATGGGTGTTTTTGAATTTATAAGTGGAAAACTAGTACTTACAGAACTTACTGATGGGGTTAGTTTAGAAGATATTAAAGCGTTAACACCTGCTTCTTATGAAGTAGCATTAAAAAAATAGTAGTTTGGGTTAGATAATCTGACCTCATATAAGGATAAATATGAAAGTTTATATAGTTGAAGCAAAACGAAGTGCCATTGGAAGTTTCCTAGGAACTTTAAAAGACATGGATCCAGGACATTTAGCTGGACAAGTAATAAAAGATTTAACAAAAAATATTGATAATAAAATAGTTGATGAAGTAATCGTTGGAAATATCTTAAGTGCAGGGCACTCACAAGGAATAGGGCGGCAAGCTTCAATCTTTGGAGGACTTCCGGACTCTACTGTTGCATATTCAATTAATATGTTATGTGGTTCAGGAATGAAAGCTGTTATGAGTGCAATTGCTGAAATAAAAGCAGGTCACAAAGATGTAATTATCGCAGGTGGAGTGGAAAGTATGTCAACAGCCCCTTATTTAATTCCTTCTAAAGGGCGATCCGGACTTGGTCTTGGAAATGCTCAAATAGTTGATTCTATGGTGAATGATGCTTTAATGGATGCTTTTGGTGGATATCATATGGGTATTACAGCTGAAAACATTGCTGAAAAGTTTGATATTAGTAGAGAAGCACAAGATGCTTACGCAATTAACTCACAAAAAAAAGCTATTGTTGCAGATGATGCGGGTAAGTTTGTAGATGAAATCACACCAATAGTTATCAAGTCAAGAAAAGGTGAAACTGTTTTTGAAAAAGATGAATATATTAATAGACGAACCAGCTTAGAAAAACTTTCAAAACTAAGACCTGCATTTACAAAAGAAGGTAGTGTAACTGCTGGAAATGCATCTGGAATTAACGATGGAGCTAGTTTTACTATCATTGCTTCTGAAGACGCAGTAAAAAAACATGGATTAACACCCTTGGCTGAAATTATTGACAGCTCTCAAGTTGGTATTGATCCAGCGTTTATGGGACTAAGTCCTGGATATGCCATTGAAAAACTATTAAAAAAGAACAACAAAACTCTTAATGATATTGATATTTTAGAAGTAAATGAAGCATTTGCAGCTCAGAGTCTGGGTGTATTTGAATTATTAAAAGAATCATTTGGTGTGACAGATGAGTTATTAAATGAAAAAATCAATGTTAATGGAAGTTCAATTGCACTAGGTCATCCAGTGGGTGCCAGTGGAAATAGAATCATTGTATCTTTAGTCCATGAAATGAAAAGACAAAACTCAAACTATGGAGTTGCTTCACTATGTATTGGTGGAGGATTAGGTACGGCTGTTTTACTGAAAAACGTAGAATAGATTTATCTTATTATGATATTATGGGATAAATTGTGATTGGAATAAACATGAATGAAGATGATTATAACGATTTATCTAAGAGGTTAAAGTTTCAAGATGTCTTATTGGATACTTTACCTAATCCCGTGTATTATAAAGATACAATAGGCCGATTTATTCGAGTAAATACTTGTTTTGCCGAACTTGTAAATACCACAAAATCTGAAATCATAGGTAAATCAGCTTATGATTTTTTTCCCAAAGTTGTGGTTGAACGACATAAAATAATCGATCAAAATATCATGAAAACCTATGAGCCTTATGAAGATGAAGTTCCTTTTAAAAAAGCCAATGGAGAAATCAGATATTTTACACTTAATAAAGCAGTATGTGTAAATGAAGATGGTACGGTTGCTGGAATTGTATGTGTGATGAATGATATTACAGAACGAACCAGAGAAAAAGAATTTTTAATTCAACAAAGTAAATTTGCTGAAATGGGTGAAATGATTGCTTCTATTGCTCACCAATGGAATGAACCATTGGTAGAACTCTCCGCTCAAATTCAAAAAATGCAAATAATTCATGCCATGAATAAAATAGATAAAAATAAAATGTCAGATTTTGTCAATGATTCTATGGTACAAATTCAATATATGTCAGAAACTCTAAGTGATTTTAGAAACTTTTTAAAACCTTCAACTGTAAAAGATAAATTTGGAATTAAACAAGCACTTAGAGAAATATTTGATATTGTCGGAAAACAAATATTTTACTTTAATATTAACGTCAATTTCGACTATAAAGATGACAGTGATGAAATATTTATTTATGGATACAAAAATGAGTTAAAACAAGTACTACTCAATATTATTAATAATGCTAAAAATAAACTCGTAAAGCTTAATGAAGAAAAAGATTTTAAGGGAATAATTACCATTAAAGTGCATACCTGTAAGGACTTTAATATTATTGAAATTTGTGATAATGGTGGTTCAATCGCTGATGAAATTATGAATCAACTATTTGAACCTTTTTTTACAACAAAGGTAAATGGGACAGGTTTTGGTTTATATATGGCAAAAATTATTGTTGAAGATAAAATGTCAGGAAAAATTGAAGTTAGAAATAATCATGAGAACGTGATTTTTACAATTAAAATACCTTTAGTTAAAAAGTAGGTCAGAATGAAAATATTATTACTAGAAGACAATAAAACTCTCAATGAAACTATTAAATTAAAATTTGAACTAAAAGGGCACAAAGTTCATGCTTATTTGGATGGACGTGAAGCTTATGATAATGTGACTTATGGATATTCTTGTTTTATTCTTGATATCAACGTGCCCAATGTTGATGGTCTTAAAATACTTAAGAAAATACGAGAGTATTATACGGAAGTTCCAGTAATTATTATTTCTGCAACGGTTGAATTAGATATCATTAAAGAATCTTATGATTTTGGCTGTAATGACTATTTAAAAAAGCCTTTTTTTATAGATGAGTTAGAAATAAAAGTGGATAAATTGTGTAAAATTCCCGACAAAGAAATTTATTTTGATGATAATTGTTTTTTCAATTACAGTGAAAATACCATAACTATAAATGGGGATCCAAAGGTTTTGACTCAAAAAGAGAATTTACTTGTTAACCTTTTTTTAATTAACAGAAATGAATTGGTAACCTATGAAAGTATACAAAACTATGTATGGGAAGGTGAGTATACTTCCTTAGATGCCATTAGAACCTTAATAAGAAGACTGCGAAAAAAACTCAATAAATCCTATATAAAAGCTTCTTCAAATAGGGGATATTACTTTAATATTGAACCCTCATCTTAGAGATTGTTTAAAGTAAAATAAGTTTAGCAAGTCCCAAAAAGCTAAAAAATCCAACAATATCAGTTACTGTTGTAAGTAAAACTGTGCTTCCAACTGCTGGATCAATATCAAATTTTTTAAGCAGTAAAGGAATAGTTGCTCCAAAAAAACCTGCAGAAAATAAATTAATAATCATTGACATTCCAATGACCACTCCCAACATTGGTTCTTTAAACCAGAAAGAAGCAATGATTCCCATGATAAACGCGAAAGTTAGACCATTAAAAATAGAGATAAATATCTCTTTTTTAACCGCATCTCTACTATTGTCTAAATCAATCTCACCTAGGGCCATTTGTCGAACCATAACTGCAAGTGTTTGAGTACCTGCATTTCCACCCATTGATGCCACAATTGGCATTAAAATAGCAAGGGCTACGTACTGTTGGATAGTTGACTCAAATAGACCAATAACAACAGAGGCTAAAATAGCAGTTAGCAGGTTTAACGATAGCCACAGTGCTCTTTTTTTACTTGTTGTAATGAAGTCTTCTTCATGTTCATATTCTTCATCAACACCAGCTAATTGATAGATTTGCTCTGTTGCATTTTGTTCTATAACATCTAAAATATCATCAGAAGTAATTCGTCCAATTAACATATCTCCATAACCAACAACAGCTACAACAGATAAGTCATATTTCTCAAATTTTTTAGCAACATCATCAATTTCTTCATTGTCTTGAACTTTGAAGGGTCTAAAGTGATCTTCCCTAGAGTTTATAATTTCTTTGTAGGTTTTATCAAAATCAAAAATAATCAAATCTTCTAATAAAATAGAAGCAATTAAAACTTTTTCTTCATTGGTAACAAAAACCTGATGAATATTTTCTAATTCATCTTCTGCTTTTGCAGCTTTAAGTCTTGCAATTGAATCTCCAATTGTCTCCCCAAGAGAGGCACTAAAAAGCTCGGTTTGCATAAATGCACCCGCTTCTTCTTCTTCATATCTTTTAAGCCAATTAATATCTTGTTGGTCTTCAACTTCGAGACCTTCAAAAATCTCTTTTGCTTTCTCAACATCAACTTCTTCTATTTCTTGAAAGATATCTGTTGCATCATCTGATTCAAGTTCTTCAACGGCATCTGTTAACTGCTCAATGGATAAAATAGAATAGGTTTCTTCTCTAATGGCATCTGGAAGTTCAAGTAAAACATCCCCTAAAATATCATCGGGTAATTGTTTTAAAACTGCATAGAATTCATCATCATTGTTTTTTTTAATCTTTTTAAGAGAGTCGGCAATATCAGAAGGGTGTAATTCTTCAATTTTTTCTAGTAGTTCAGCGGGATCTTTGATAATTATTTCATCTTGCATACTTCACCTCCAAAAAGAGTTTATGATACTAGTTTAAGTTCTGATTTGTTTTTAAAGTCTTGAATATTTAATGGTGTATTATCATTATTATCAATTGTATCCAATAATTCTTTTGATAACTTTTTAATAGAAACTAAAAATTTCTTTTTTGCTTTTCCAGATAGTTTTTCTTTTGTAATGGTAATGATTTTGTTTGGATTAACAGCTCGGCCATTTTTATACAAACCAAAATGTAAATGTGGACCAGTACTCATTCCTGTACTTCCAACATAACCAATATGTCGTCCTTGTTTAACCCAAGAACCAACTTTAAGACCACTTCTATAACGACTCATATGGGCGTATAGTGTTCTATAGTTACCTTTATGTCTGATCATAATAGTTTTTCCATATCCACCTTTACGACCTCTGTGGATTATTTTACCATCAGCTGAAGCAAATATTTTACGTCCAGTTGGAGCTGCATAATCTATTCCTAGATGAGCTCTGTATCTTTTTTTAATGGGATGCCATCGTTTGTAAGTAAATGGATCAGATATCCTTCTATATCGAAGAGGAACCTTCATGAAAAAACTTGTGAGACTTCTTGCTTTTTCATCATAATATCTACCATCATTATCATTCATATATATATAATGTTTTCTTTTCCTAACCTCTACCATTGCAGCATGAATAATTGGGTTTCCAAAATATCTACCATTTCTAATTCTTTGTGTGAATTTAATGGCAATATTGTCACCAACTCTCATTTTTCTGAAATCAACACTTCTTTTAAAAGCCCGAATAAATTCATTTGCTAGGAGTTTGTTGGATGTATTATCTAAGATATCTTGGTAAGGTGACCATTTAATAGGTATAGAAATGGATTGAGTTATTTCTGTAAATTGAATAGGTACGAAATCTACTTTATATGTATTATTAGTTTTATTGATATTGTTATTATTTTTTGAAATATGAATTTGCATTTCTTCACTAATTGGAATTAGTACTTGTAATATATTCTCATTATCGTCGTATAATATTTGGTATTTTATACCAGCAGTGAGTTCTGAACAAAGTTCTTGGTCTGACTTGGATAGATTAAAATATAAATCTTGGGAAATATTGTGCGCGTTTAAAAAAGTAAGAAAAGATTCTCCTCTTTTCCAGGTTAACTCTTTGACTTCTGCACTAAATAGGGCCGAAATGATAAATAATAGACTTAATAATATTTTCACAGTTGCTTTTCTCTTTATACTAAAATTAGGCGTGTTATTATACAATGCGAAACTTAAGAGCACCTCTAAGTACTAAATACTCAAACATTTAGCCGACTTCTAGGGCCTAATAAATACATATTATGGAGTTTTTTGTGTTAAAACAAATTTTATTTTTACTACTGTTTACTAATATTTTATTTGCTGATTTGGTGGATATTTACAGAACACAAGGTATTGAGGCTGTTAAACTTGAATTGGAAAAAGAATTAACTAAAAAAAGTTACTGGGATAACTTTCTAAAAAATAAAGACATCAAACACGGTTATTATGAATCAGTTAAATATGTGATTATTACAGAAAAAGAACGTAAACGCCTTCAATTACATCGATTAAAAGACAATAAGTTTGAAACATTGATGACTCAAGATGTTTTTGTTGGTGAAGTTGATGGAGATAAACAAAAAGAGGGTGATTTGAAAACCCCAACGGGTGCTTATGCTTTAACCAGTAAAATTACAAAACTAGATCAATTTTATGGACCAATGGCTTTAGTGACCAACTATCCAAATGTTTTTGATAAAGCTCAAGATAAAGACGGATATGGTATTTGGATACATGGTTTACCTTATGACAATAAAAGAGATGATTATACTAAAGGGTGTATAGCTTTAGATAATTTAAGTTTAAAAAAGTTGGATAAAAATATTAGTATTAAAAACTCTGTTTTGATTATTGGTGAAAAAAATATTCAAAATATCTCTAAAAAACAAATCAGCACTATTTTATCTGATATTCATGAATGGAGAGATGCTTGGAGAAGCAGCGATATTAAAAACTATATTTCATTTTATGGTGAATCATTTAAAAAAAGCAATGGAGTAGGTTTAGAAAAATACAAGAAATATAAACAAAGAATATTTGCTAAAAATGAAAAGAAAAAAATTGATTTTAAGAACATAAATATCATGCCTTATCCCAATTCATTAAATAAAATTATGTATAAAGTTGTTATGGATGAAGACTATAAAACACGAACCTATAAATTTATAGGTAAAAAAGAATTATATATAGAATTAAAAAATGGAAAAATGTCCATTTTAGCTGAAGGTTAACCTTCACTTTTATTTTTTGACTTTATTGTATCAGTTGAGTCAATAGTATAAATCTGGCTATGAAGTTTATTGAACTTTCTTGGTTTAATAAATTTCATTTTCTTCCAAATCATTGCATCTGGCACGTTTCTTTTAATGCTGACTAACTTTTCCAAGGCCAACTCTTTTGTCTCTATATTTACAATTCTTACTGTAAAATAGTCCTTTCCTTCTAGTATATAAACTGTTTCATTTTTAAAATTATTCGCAAATCTTCTAGCATCGTTTATTCCTGCATAAGTACCCAGTAAAATTACATGTAAGTTAGGGTTTATATTTGATTTTTGAATTTCGGCTGCATTAATAAGTGGTGCAATCAATATTATTATAAAGTTTAGTAAGTAATTTTTTTTCATAAAAATCCTTCTACATTGAGTCTAGCTTAAAAATGTGGCAAAATTGTGGTCTATAATAATATTATAGTTTTATAGATTGTTAATATTGTTTTAGTTAAAATCGCGCTTAAAATACTCATTAAGGTAAACGATGCAAAACGATATGAATCTTGAAGAGATGGCATTAGCTCACTCTTTATCATTAACAGAGCTAGATGACATTAAAAAAATATTAAACAGAGACCCAAATCATGTTGAAATTGGTATTTTTTCAGCTATGTGGAGTGAACACTGTTCATATAAATCAAGTAAAAAATACTTAAATGGTTTTCCTACAAAAGCACCATGGGTAATACAAGGTCCTGGTGAAAATGCTGGTGTTATTGATATTGGTGATGGTTATGCAGCAGTATTTAAAATGGAATCTCACAATCATCCTTCATTTATTGAACCTTATCAAGGGGCAGCAACTGGTGTTGGTGGAATTTTAAGAGATGTATTTACTATGGGAGCTCGACCTATTGCTAATATGAACTCTATTCGATTTGCAGGAATTGAAGGTGACTCTGAAACAGCTCAAAAACACAGATTTTTACTTCGTGGTGTTGTTTCTGGAATTGGTGGATATGGTAACTGTATGGGAGTTCCTACTATTGGGGGTGAGACTACTTTTGAAGAATGTTATGCTGGAAATAACCTTGTAAATGCATTTACTATTGGCCTTGCTAAAAAAGATGAAATCTTTTTAGGACTTGCTGAAGGTCTTGGAAATCCAGTAATGTATGTTGGAAGTAAAACAGGACGTGATGGTCTTGGTGGTGCAGTTATGAGTAGTGCAGCGTTTACAGAAGATAATGAGTCTAAAAGACCAACAGTTCAAGTGGGAGATCCATTTACTGAAAAGTTATTATTAGAAGCTTGTTTAGAATTATTTAAAGAAGATTATATTATTGGTATTCAAGATATGGGTGCTGCTGGACTTACTTCTTCTTCTTTTGAAATGGCAGGACGAAGTGGTTCTGGTATGATTATGCATTTAGATAAAGTTCCTTCACGTGAAGAAGGAATGACTCCTTATGACTTTATGTTAAGTGAATCACAAGAGAGAATGTTAATTTGTGCTAAAAAAGGTTGTGAACAACAAATCATTGATATTTTTGAAAAATGGGAATTAGATGTTGCTGTTATTGGTGAAGTAACGGGAACTGGAAACATGGAACTATTCTGGAACGGTGAAAAGTGTGCAGATATTCCTATTCAACCCTTATCTGAGCAAGCACCAATTCTTGACAGACCAACAGCAAAACCTGCTTATTTAAATGGACTTGAAGATTTTGTTATGGATAAAAAAATCTCTAGTCAAGATGCTTTTGATTCAATGTTTTCTGATATGGAAGTTGTTGATAAGTCTTGGGTTTATAACCAATATGATTCAATGGTACAAACAAATACTATTAAAGGTCCAGGAACTTTAGATGGGTCATCTATTCGAATTAAAGAAACTGGAAAAGCTTTAACTATGAGTGCTGATTGTAATACAAGATTGTGTTACATTAATCCAGAATTAGGTGCAAGTGCTGCTGTTATGGAATCTGGTCGTAATGTTGCTATGAGTGGAGCAGTTCCAAAAGCAATCACAGATTGTCTTAACTTTGGAAATCCTGAAAACCCAGAAGTAATGTGGCAGTTTGCTGCTTCTTGTGAAGGTATTAAAAAAGCTTGTAAAGAACTTGTAACTCCTGTAATTGGTGGAAATGTTTCTTTATACAATGAAACAAATGGAGTTGGTGTTTTCCCAACACCTTCAATTGCAACAGTTGGAATTAATGAAGATGCAAATAAGGTATTACCTTCTTGTATTCAAAAAGATGGAAGTACTTTATATTTATTAGGAGATACCAAAGCTGAGTTTGGTGGATCTTTATATATGAAAAAAATGTATGATAATGTTGCAGGTGCTCACCCTGAAGTTGACTTTAAAAAAGAGTTAAAACTTTGGGAAACTGTAATTGATGCAAATAAGGCTGGTTTATTAAACGCTGCAAAAGATGTTAATGTTGGTGGATTGGCAATTAGTGCTGCAAAAATGGCAGTAGTTGGAAATAAAGGTGTTGATATTGTTGCACCATTAAATGATGTTAAAGATATTTTTTCTGAGACTTTAAGTAGAGCAATTGTTGAAGTTTCTTATGAAAATGAAGAAGCATTTGAAATATTGGTTTCAAGTAAAGATCAATATTGTATGAAAATTGGGCACGTTAGAGGGGATATCATCTCCATTAATGGAGTGACGAAATCTTTAGAAGATGCTAAAGATATTTATTACAATAAATTTCAAAGTGTAATCGAACAAGATTTATAATAAAAAGGCCAAGCTCAATTTGAGTTTGGCCTTTTTTATTTCTTAAGTTTAAAAGTATAATAAATGAAAGAAAACATCTGTTTTTTTTCATTTATTATAAACTACGATAAGAGGATTTAAAAGAAAAATGAGAGCATTAATCAGCGTCAGTGACAAAAGTGGAGTTGAAAACTTCGCAAAAGAATTGGTAGGTTTAGGATATGAAATTATTTCAACAGGTGGAACATACAAGAAACTTAAAGATGTAGGAATTGCAGTAATTGAAGCCAATGAAGTTACAAAATTCCCAGAGTGTTTTGAAGGAAGAGTTAAAACATTAAACCCATATATTCATGGTGGGATTTTACATAGACGAGACAAACAATCACATCTTGATCAAGCTAAAGAATTGGGTGTTGAGGGTATTGATTTGGTATGTGTAAACTTATACCCATTTAAAGAAACTATCGAAAAAACTGATGATTTTGAAGAAATCATTGAAAATATTGATATTGGTGGTCCAGCGATGGTTCGAAGTGCTGCTAAAAATCATGACTCAGTTATTATTATTGTAGATGTTGTTGATTATGACTTGGTTCTTAATAATCTTAAAAATGATACAAATACTCAAGAGTTTAGACGAGACTTAATGATCAAAGCTTATGAACATACAGCTGCTTATGATTCTATGATTGCAAACTACATGAACAAAAGATTCAACAAGGGTATGGGTGCTAAACAATTCATCGTTGGTGAGAAAGTATTTGATACGAGATATGGAGAAAACCCTCATCAAAAAGGTTCTTTATATGAGTTTGACAATCACTTGTCAAATAAATTTATCACATTAAAGGGAGAAGCTAGTTTCAATAATATGGGTGATATCAGTGGTGCTGCAAAAATTGCAGGTGCTTTTGGTGATGATAATGCCGTATGTATTGTAAAACATGGTAACCCTTGTGGGTTTGCTATTAAAGGTACTTTATTAGAATCTTATGAGCAAGCATTAAGATGTGATCCAATTTCTGCATTTGGTGGAGTTGTTGCAGTTAATGGTGTAGTTGATTTAGATCTTGCAGTAAAAATGAATGAAATATTTTTAGAAGTTGTATTTGCAGCTGATTTTACTCCTGAAGCTGAAACTGAATTAAATAAGAAAAAAAGAATTAAATTATTTAAACAAGGTACAAAAAAATTAGAACTTGCTAATGATGCTTTTAACTTTAAAATCGTTGATGGTGGTTTTGTATATCAAGATGCTGATAAAGTTGAAGATGATGAAGTTTCTAAGAGTGAATTAAAATCTACAAGAGAAGCTAGTGTTCAAGAGCAAAAAGATATGGAAATTGCATATAAACTTGCATCTTTGACCAAATCTAATTGTGTTGTTTATGTAAAAGATTCTGCAATGGTAGCTGTTGGTATGGGTATGACATCAAGAGTTGATGCAGCAAAAGCAGCTTTGAGAAAAGCGGAAGACTTAAATATTGATGTAACTGGAGCTGTTCTTGCTTCTGAAGCATTTTTCCCATTTAGAGATTCAATTGATGCAGCGCAAGAAGCGGGTGTTAAATGTGTTATTGAACCAGGTGGATCTATTCGAGATGATGAGATTATTGATGCAGCTAATGAATTTGGTATGGCATTATACTTTTCAGGAAAAAGACACTTCTTACATTAATCTATATTAAGTCGATTACGAGAGTAATCGGCTTTATGTAATTAATATTATTAAAATACTCACGATAAAAAAAGCAGTCATTGTTAACATCTATTCGCCTCACATATAAATTAGTCTTAGTATATAAAATTTTTATGATAATTCTATGACAAAATGTAAAACTTTACAATTACTCAAAAAATCTTGAAATATCTTTACTCTCAAACTTATCTTTATAAGATGAAAGTATTTTTTTTATGGTACCGTCTTTATACATTATAGTTAAAATATCATTTAAATGTTCTATTATTTTATCAGAAGTATTTATATTAAAGGCAAGTGATCGTAGTGTTGTTATTAAAGTGAGACGTTTTCTTATATTTACACCTGCTTTTTTTGCATGGTAACTGGCTGTAATTGTATCTGCTATCCAAAACCTTGCTCTTTTTGCTTTTAGTTTTCTTGCATTTTGAAAATCATTGTTTGCAACTTGTGTATTCAAGCCAAAACCTTTTAAATACTCTTCATCTGCACTTCCTCTAGCTACGAGTATTGGATAGCTAAATACATCTTTAAATACATCAATTTGAGTATCATTTTCTTCTAAAGAAAATAAAGCTGTTTGTGTGATAAGTATGGGCCCAACCCATTTAAAGTTACTTTCTCTCTCTTGAGATCTTTGTATAAAAAGTACTGAGTTATTCCGTGTTTGTTGTGTTCTTATTATGGCTCTTTTTTGAGGTGAGGATTTTATTGAATATGTTATATTTGCTCTTTCAAACAAAACTTTTGCAATATCAATGGCTAGTCCTTGTTTGTTTTGAACATACGGTTCCACTTCAAAGGTATTTATTACAATAAATTGTGCATTAAGAAGTGTTTTTGATAAAAGTATAAAAAAAATCCCCATAAGTAATTTACTGCTTTTAAACACTTTGTATCCTTTTAATCATAAATTTCTAAAGCTTTTTTATAATCGATTGTGATACCTTTAGGTTTTTCATTTAAGATTCTTTTTTTTGGAGAGCCTTTTTTATTTAACCAATACGATGGATTTCTGGCTTGATTTAATAAAGGTGAGCATTTTAATTCTTTTCCTTTTGATAAAAAAAGTAATTTTTCATCTAAATAACGGGCAAGCTCATTCATGGCATCTCGTGCACTTACTCCTTCTTCTATAACTTTAGGAACTGTTTTCCACCATGCGGGTGATAAAAGGGGATAGTCTGGGACATTGGTACCCGTTGGAGTCCATAATAGTCTGGCTTTACTTCTATAAAACTCCACAAGACCACCTAGGTTTTTTGATAATTTTGTCATATGTTTGGAATTGATATCTGAAATACGAATAGGTGTTAAACCCACTATGGTTTTTTTCAAAGAAACTGTTTTAGATACGACAAATTGAGCATATAACCAAGCTGCTTTTCTGCGTTTTAAAGGTACTGATTTTAACATAGTCCAAGAACCTGCATCTTGATAACCTAATTTCATACCTTTCTCCCAATAAACACCATGAGGGGAGGGTGCCATTTTCCATTTTGGTGTACCATCTTTATTTACAACGGGTAGTCCTTTTTTTGTCATAGAAGCTGTAAAAGCGGTATACCAAAATATTTGCTGTGCTATATGTCCTTGTGCAGCAACGGAACCTGCTTGGGAAAAGTTCATATGTTTGGCTTCGGGAGGAGCATATTTTTTTAACCATTCATTGAATTTTCGTAAAGCATAAACAGCTGCAGGACTATTGGCTGCTCCTCCTCTTGAAACAGATGCTCCAACTGGACGACAGTTTTCAACTCGTATTCCCCATTCATCTACAGGCAAACCATTTGGCAATCCCTTGTCTCCTACACCTGCCATGGACAACCAAGCATCAGAAAACCTCCAGCCAATTGATGGATCTTTTTTCCCATAATCCATGTGACCATATATTTTTTGCCCATCTAGTTTATGAACATGTATAGTGAAAAATTCAGCAATATCTTCATATGCCGACCAATTAACAGGAACATTTAGTTCATATCCATATATTTCTTTGAATCTTTTTTTTAAATCTTCTCTTGCAAACCAATCAGCTCTATACCAATATAAGTTAGCAAACTGTTGATCTGGAAGTTGGTATAGTTTTTTATCAGGTCCAGTGACAAAAGAAAGGCCCATAAAGTCATTTATATCTAAAGTAGGCAAGGTGACATCTTTTCCTTCATTGTGTATGAAGTCTGATAGAGCTACAACTTTTCCTGAGCGAAAATGTGTTCCTATTAAATCACTGTCATTAATATACATATCATATAAATTAAGACCTTTTTTCAAATGAACATTTATTTTTTTTACAACATCATCTTCACCTGTTATTTCATGAATAACATTAATACCTGTGATTTCTTTGAAGGCTTTGGCTAAAACACTGGCTTCATACCAGTGTGTATCAATTCTTTCAGATACAACACGTATTTCCATTCCCTTATATGGTAAAGCTGTTTTTTGAAACCAGCTTAATTCTTCTAATTGTTGTTGTTTGTTTAAAGTCGAAGGTTGAAATTCTTCTTCAATCCATTTATTTAAAACATTTGTATTAGCAGCAGCATTTTGGAATAGAAATATAAGGATGAAAATATAGAATATTAGTGCTTTGTGAGGTCTAATAAATAGCATGCCAACTCCATGTATATTTTAATAAATTATACATGAAATTAGTGGCAAAATTGTGGTATAAACTAAGTTTATGGAGCGTAAGTAATATCACCTTGATAAGCTGCAATTCCATTGCTTAAGTTAATCACTTTAGCAAAACCCATTTCTTTCATTACTTTTTGGCAATAGGCACTTCTCTGTCCTACATGACAATATACAATTGTGGGAGTTTCTTTTTGATCTTCAATTTGTTTTAAATGCTCATAAAATGAAGTGGTAGGAATGAGATAATCAACATTGGTAATTCTTGCACCTCTGTATTCAATCAACTCTCGAACATCTACTAAGTTAAAAGAAGTATTTTTAACTTCTCTAGCATCTAGAAGTAATTCTAGTTCTTTTGAGTCTATGTCTTTTTTTTCTAGTAAGGTGTCACACTCTTCTTTGTTTAATTCTTTGGTTGTTCTAAATGTCATAGCTTGAAACACTAATAGTCCTTATTATAATATAATTACATTATAGCAAATAATATAATCACTTCTGATTTATTGTGCAATAATACTTAAAAAAACTTAGTATTTTATCTGCTTGTTAGTATTAATTACAAGAATTTATGATTATAATAATTAAATAGTTGTACTAAAGTACGATTGCTATATAATAGATATAAATTAAACATGAAATCAGATAATAATGAATAAAGAACTAATAGAAAAATTAAAAGAAAACTTTCCAAAAGAACCTGGTATTTTAGGTCGTGACAAATACTTTAACTCAGCAATATTAATCCCACTTATTTTTAGACATGGAGAGTATTATTTACTTTTTCAAAAACGAGCAGCACACATCAGACAAGGTGGGGATATTTGTTTCCCTGGTGGTGGATTTGAAGATGAATATGATGAAACTTTTTTAGATACAGCCTTACGAGAAACACATGAAGAAATAGGTATCAAACCACAAGATGTTAATGTCATTGGACAACTTGATACTATGGTTGCTCCCATTGGAGCAGTTATTGAGATTTATGTTGGTGTTATAGAAGAAGAGGTTCTTGAAAGGGATCTAAATCTTAACGAAGAAGTTGAAAAAGTTGTTTTAGTACCCATGTCACAGTTAAAAGAACATCCAGCCAAAGAATATACATTAAGACAAGTTGTCCAACCCTCTTATATAGATAGTGAAGGTAAGGAGCAAATTATATTTCCCGCAAAAAAACTGGGACTTTCTGAACGTTACCAAAAACCCTGGGGTCACAAAAATCATAAAGTTTGGGTTTATAAAGTAAGTAATGAAGTTATATGGGGTGTAACGGCAGTGATTATTAATGATTTGTTAAAAAGATATTAACGAGTTAAATAGTCATAACCGCCCATTCATCACTTTTTAGTGCTGTTGTTAATAACTCTCCTGTATGAACAATTTGAATATCAAGTTCTTCTAGTTCTTTGATGACTTCGTATTCTTCTACACAAACAATACAAGCACTCATGCTAACTCCTGTATTTTGAATCTCTTTTAATTTTTCTTTAATGGCTGAATCAAAAGCTGCCAGTTTGATAGAGGGTCCCCATAACATTAAATGTGCATTTTTCCAATAATCTCGCTCTAAAATAACTGCACCATACAACAAAGGGAATTTAATAGCTACGTCTTTGTCTCCGTTTGTCCATACTATTAATAAATTATTTTTACTCATATCATTCCTTTTTTGAACATATATTATTTTATTTGTTAGAACTATACACTTATGTCTTTTAAGTACATATTTATTAGATATAATAATCTAAAATTAAACCTTGGGGAAGATATGAATACAATTAAACTAGAAGATAAATTAATAACACCATCAAAAGTAATCTGCATAGGAAGAAACTATGTGGACCATATTAAAGAATTAAATAATGAAATGCCAACTGATATGGTATTTTTTATTAAACCAAACTCTTGTATTTCTGATGAAATCATTTTTCCAAAAGGAAATGATTCTTGCCACTATGAAGCTGAAATTTCGTTTATCATTGAAGATACTAAAATTGTGGCTGTTGGTTTTGGATTAGATATGACATTAAGAGAAGTTCAATCAAAATTAAAAGCAAAAGGATTACCTTGGGAGAGAGCAAAGTCTTTTCATAATGCGGCAGTATTTTCTGATTTTGTTAAAATAAATGATATATCTAATTTAAGTCTTCAGTTAGAAATCAATGGAGAACTTAAACAAGAGGGTGGTATTGATTTAATGATTCACAAACCACATGAAACCATAACTGAAGCACTTACTTTTACTTACTTTGAAGATGGAGATATTTTAATGACGGGGACTCCTAAAGGTGTAGGTTCATTTAATATTGGTGATACTTTTGTTGGTAGAATAATCGATGGCAAAGATGTTTTGCTTGAAAAAACATTTGTTGTAAACTAAAAGTAATTTATATGAGTTTAAAAGTTATCGTTGTATCTGTTATTACATTTTTATTGATATCTCTTTCTATTGGTACATCTATATTAAATTATAATAAATCTTTGAATGAGACAGAAAAACAACTAAAAAACAGTTCTCTTCCTTTATCTATTGATAATATATACACCGAAATTCAAAAAAATGTGATTGAACCCAACTTGATTTCTTCTATGATGTCAAGTAATACTTTCTTGAAAGATTGGTTGATAAATGAAGAAAACAACATCCCTAAGATTAAAAAATATCTTTCAACTATTAAAGACAAATATAGTATGTTTAATACTTTTTTGGTCTCCCATGAAAGTAAGAACTATTATAGTTCAAAAGGTTTTTTAGAAAAAGTTGATGTTTCGAATCCTCAAAATGCTTGGTATTATAATTTTAAAGAACTTCCAAATAAGAGTGAAATTAATTTGGATTATAATAAATATATGGATAGTTCTATGATTATGTTTATCAACTACAAAATATTTGATGATAATTCAAAGTATTTAGGAGCAACTGGAATTGCTATTAAAACCTCTTATGTAAATGATATGCTGAAATCTTTTAGAGAAAAGTATAAATTCAATGTATATTTTATCAATAAACTGGGACGTGTAGTTTTGTCTGAATCTGGATTTAACACTATAAAAAACATCAATGATATTGAGCAGTTAAAACAGTTTAAAAAAGATATTTTTGATACAAAAACAAAAACTATTGAATATATAAAAGAGGGGAACAGTTACTTATTAAACAGCAAATATATTGAAGAGTTAGATTTATATTTATTGGTTGAAGCCCACATTGGAGATTTTACCAAAGAGGTTAAAAAAACTTTTTATATCAATCTTTTTATCTCACTAATGGTAACTTTGATAGTTATACTTATTATTTTGTATATGATAAAAATATATAACAGAAAATTAGAATATCTGGTATTACACGATCCTTTAACTAAGTTGCCCAATAGAAGAAGTTTTAATACTAGCTTCCAAAATGCTTTGTTATTGTTTAATCGTAATAAAAACTCTAAAGCACTCTTGTTTTTTGATGTGGATGACTTTAAAAAAATCAATGATGAATTTGGTCATTTATTAGGAGATAAAGTCTTAGTTCAAATTGCTTTTATTTTACAAAATGAAGTTAGGAAAAGTGATTACATTTCAAGATGGGGTGGGGAAGAGTTTTCTATTTTACTCAATGATGTAAGTTTTGAAGATGCAAAAGCATTTTCTTTAAATTTAAAAGATAAAATTGAAGAGGATAAGGTACTAAAACAGCTTATTAAAAGAAGTCTTACGGTTAGTTTTGGGCTTACGATGTTTAAAGAACATGATAATATGGATGCACATGTAAACAGAGTAGATCAAGCTTTATATGATGCTAAGAACTCTGGAAAAAATAAAGTATGTGTACGTTAACTTATAGTAATTAAGGTGTAAAAATAAACTTTTACTAAATAAAGTTATTATAAACTTTGTCAAAATATTTGGAATATGAAAAAGGTATTAATATGTATAATGAATTAAACGAAAATGAAAAAGCTGTAATTGAGAGAAAAGGTACTGAGAGAGCTTTTAGTGGAGAATATGATGACTTCTATGAAGAAGGTACATATTGTTGTAAAAAATGTGGAACAGCCTTATATACCTCTGCTGATAAGTTCTCGTCTGGGTGTGGATGGCCAAGTTTTGATGATGAACTTTTAAATGCAGTTAAAAGAGTTCCTGATGCAGATGGACGAAGAGTAGAAATCGTGTGTAAAAATTGTGATGGACACCTAGGACACGTATTTGAAGGGGAACACATAACTGATAAAAATACAAGACATTGTGTAAACTCAATTTCTTTGATATTTAAAAAGGTCTAACATGAGTGAAAATATTAAAAGTGCCTATTTTGCAGGTGGTTGTTTTTGGGGAGTAGAGTATTATTTTGAACATCTAGAAGGTGTTGAGTCTGCAATTTCTGGTTATATGGGAGGATCTATGCCCAACCCTGATTACAGATCAATTTGTACAGGATTAACTGGACATTTAGAAGTGGTACAAATCAATTATGATCCAAGTATTGTTACTTTTGAATCCTTAACAAAACTTTTTTTCGAAATCCATGACTTTACTCAAACAAATGGACAAGGACCAGATATTGGTAGTCAATATTTATCTGCTATTTTTTATAATAATGATGAAGAAAAAGAAACTTCAAAAACTTTGATTGAAACACTTTCTCAAAAAGGATATGTTGTGGCAACTTCTTTAATTTCAACTCATAATACTCCTTTCTTTGAAGCTGAGGATTACCATCAGAATTATTATGATGTACAACAAAAAACACCTTATTGTCATCAAAAAAGAGTTATTTTTTAATTTTATAACTTTTCCCTCATCTTTATATGTTGGGTTTAATATTTATTTAAACCTGACAGTATCGTAAACAGAAACTTTTACACCACAAACGTACCACAAACTTATTGTAATTTAGTAATTCTTACCACCTAATAACCACAAATTTATTTTATTATTTTACATCGAAAATAAAATTGAGGGAAGAAAATGAAAAATTTATCAATAAAAGCGCGTCTTACTATACTGGCAGTAATTGGTTTACTTGGTTTATCCGGAGCAATTATTGTTTCCTCCGTTAATAAAGCAAGTGATTCATTATTAGAAGCACAATTTAATAAACTCTCAACAGTTCAGACTTCAAAAAGTGGTGAAATAGAAGATTATTTTAAAAGCTTAGAAGGTTTGTTAATATCTTTAGCCAATCACCAAGGTACCAAAGATGCTTTTTTAGATTTTGAAAATGGTTTTTATACTTTACAAGATGAGTTGAAATTAAATATTCCAAAAGTAATTGATGCATTAAAAATAGATTTTTCCAAAAACTATTTAAAGAATGTTAATTATGAAGTTCCTAATTCCTCACAAAAAAGAAATATTAACAGTTATTTACCCAAAAATGTAAATGCCTTAGTGGCTCAATATATTTTTATCACAGATAATCCATCACGGCTTGGTTCCAAAAATAATATGACATATAATAAAAAATACGAGTCAACTTATATGCGTGCACATAAAAAACATCACAATACTTTTAATACTTATTTAAAGAGTTTTGATTTATATGATATTTTCATGGTTGACCTAAAAGGTAATTTAATCTATTCTGATTTTAAAGAAAAAGATTATGCAAGTAATCTTCAAAATGGTGTTTATTCTAAAAGTGGTATAGCTAAGGTCTATAAAGAAGCTTTAAATATAAAAAAAGGAAAATTGGCTTTCAGTGATTTTGCACCCTATGAACCAAGTTATAATGGAGCAGCCTCATTTATAGCAACACCTATTTTTGTAAATAATACAAAAATAGGTATTTTGATTTTTCAAATGCCTATTGATAGAATTAATTCAATTATGAGTTTTCATGGAAAATATAAGGAAGCTGGATTAGGACAAAGTGGTGAAGCCTATTTAGTAGGGCAAGATTATAAAATGAGAAATGATTCTAGGTTTGTCAAAGATATAAAAGACCCTATCATTGAAAAACTTGGCTCAACTATTGGGGTATGGGAAGTAAAAACAGATTCCACCAAAGCAATTATAAATGAAAATACTCAAAGTGGTCAAGGTATTATTACTGATTATAGAGGGATAGAAGTCTTAAGTGTTTATACTAGTATTAATTTGTTTGAACAAACAACGTGGGGACTAATAGCTGAACTTGATAAAGATGAAGCCTTAATTGGTGCAAAAGAGTTACGAAATAATGTTGTTCTAATATCTTTAGGAATCTTAAGTCTTGTAGTTTTGGCATTTATGTATTTTATAAATATTTTAGTGGGAAGACCATTAAAAAGTTTAAATAAAGGAATTCTAAATTTACTACATAGTAATGATACGGCTTCAAGAGTTGATATAGACTCCCACGATGAAATAGGAAAAATTGCAAATAATTTCAATACATACTTACAAAAAATTGAAGAAGGTTTACTAGAAGACAAGATAGTTATTCAAAATGTGTCTAGTGTTGTAAGTGATGTGAGTATGGGAAGTTTAAGTAAAAGAGTAACTGCCAAAACATCTAATACAAGTGTTCAAGAGTTGGTGAATGAATTAAATAATATGATGGACAGTTTACAAAAAACCATTAATCATTCTTTGGATACTCTAAAAGCTTACGGAAACCATGATTATAGAGTAAAAACCTCCATCAAATGTACCGGTGAAATTTGCGAATTGATGTCAGGTATTGATGACTTAGGAAGCTCTATTTCTCAAATGCTTGTGGAAAATACAAATAATGGTAAAGTTTTAGATACTTCTGCTCAAACCCTCTTGCAAAATGTGGACTCACTAAACAAAGAATCAATGGATGCAGCTACAAATCTTGAAGAAACCGCAGCAGCTTTGGAGGAAATAAATAGCAGCATTAAAGAAAACACCAGCAATATTGTTAAAATGTCCAGTACTTCAAATGAACTCATAGTTGCCTCAAATGAAGGACAAACAATGGCCCATAAAACAAGCCAATCAATTGAAGAAATCAATGAACAAGTCAATGCAATTAATGATGCCATTGGTGTAATTGATCAAATCGCATTTCAAACAAATATCTTGAGTTTAAATGCGGCAGTGGAAGCTGCAACTGCGGGTGAGCTGGGTAAAGGTTTTGCTGTTGTAGCACAAGAAGTAAGAAATCTATCCAGTAGATCAGCACAAGCTGCAAAAGAAATCAAAGAATTGGTTGAAATTACAACATCTAAAGCAAAAGAAGCAAAAAACGTTGCAAAAGATATGAGTACAGGATATAAAGATTTATATAAAAAAATACAAGATAATGTTGATTTGATTAAAAATATTGAATTTGCCTCAACAGAGCAAGCCAATGCTATTGCACAAGTTAATGACTCTGTAACTTCTTTGGACCAGCAAACACAACGTAATGTGGTTGTTGTAAACAATACCTATGACATTTCCATTGCTACATTTGATATTGCAGTTAAAATTGTAACTGATGCGAATGATAAAGAATTTTTGGGTAAACAAAATATACTACTAGAGGCTGAAAGTATAGAAGAATTAGCTAAAAAAGATAAACCAAATGAAGTATATATTACAGCTGCAAATGAAGATTCATATGTGGCAAAAGAAAAAGATGATAGTTGGGAGAAGTTTTAAGAGATAGTGGCATAAATAAAAAGAAATTCTTTTTATTTATGCTTTGTTTTAGTTTTTACCTAAAATGTAGTAAATTGGTTTTTTGTCAAGTTGTTTAACGGTAACACCGTATTTAGAACTCCAATGAGCCACTTCTTCATGAAATTCTTGTAAAATTTCATCTGCATCATTTTCGTCGCATTTAATTTTAAGATAATCTGTTTTATTAGAAAAGCCTACATAGGCGTTCATTTTTTTTATTTGGTCATGAAAACTAATAATATGTTTTGAAAATTTATCAAATTGATTTGTATTATCAATCATTACTTGAGCTTGTTTTAAAGCGGCATCGCTTTTTGAATAACCTAACTGTGATAAAATAACTTCTGGTGAAACTTCTAATTGCATCACGTACTCCTTGTGTTGTATATAAATAAAATGTTAGCATAAAATCAATGAATGAAAGTTTAAAGTATTTAATTGATTTATTTTGTAAATTTTTGATATTATCAAATTATATATAGATAAAAAAACACAATTAAACTACAATTTAAATTGATGTATAAAAGGAAAAATATGAGCGTATTATTAAACATGGCAATGTTTCCAACAGATCAAGGTGAGAATAAAAGCGAATATGTCAGCGAAATCATTAAACTTATTCGTGAGTGTGGCTATCCTTATCAACTAACATCAATGGCAACAATAATTGAAACCAATAAACTTTCACAAGCTTTGGAAATCATACAAAAGTGTTATGACAAACTAGAAGAATTAAATTGTAACAGAGTTTATTCAACTATCACATTTGATATTAGAAAAGGGCATGAAAATAGACTTGAAGGAAAAGTAGCTTCCATAGAAGAAAAAATAGGAAAAGTGAGTAAATAGATATATAAACAAGGTGTTGTTTAAACTCTTTGTTTAATCTTAAAATAGACTTGATTGATTTAAGTCTTCCAAAGCTTTAAGTTTAAAACTACGTCTATGAATATCACTGTATCCATGTTCTTTGATAGCTTCTATATGGGCTTTTGTACCATAGCCTTTATGTTTCTCAAAATTGTAGTCTGGATATTTGGGAGCTAATTGACACATGTATCTATCTCTACTAACTTTTGCCAAGATGGATGCAGCACTTACTTCGGGTACTGTGGCATCTGCTTTGATTTTAAAAGTTAAATTACTTATTCCAAAAGCGGTATTTCCATCCATCAAATAGTTTTGAGCTTCGATATTTTCCATGATTTCAAGAATAGAGTGTTTAATACATGCACTTAAACCTTTTTCATCAATAGTTGCTGCATCTGTAAAAACAATATGATAATAGGAATTCTCTTTAATAAGTTCAAATAAAGCCTCTCTTTTTTTTTCAGTTAATTTCTTTGAGTCATTTAAACCATCAACTTTTGACTTGAAAAGAACTCCTGCAACGGTCATTGGTCCTGCAATTGGACCACGTCCTGCTTCATCTATTCCACATAAATTCACATAATACCTTTTTAACTTAGATTGTGTATAATAAGTAACTTTTTAATATTTTAATAATAGGATTAATAATGAAAAAAACTATCATTTTTTCTGGACTTATTATAACATTTCTCACATATATTTTTTATTCATATAATAGTTCCAAGGTTATAAAAATAGGTTTGGTTGCAGGCTTAAGCGGAAAATACTCTTCTTTGGGAACTGATGTACGAAATGGCACTGTTTTAGCATTTGAAGATATTAACTACCGTATTGATAATACACAGTTTGAACTCATTCAAAAAGATGACAAACAAAATAAAAATGAAGCAAAAAAAGTAATAGAAGAATTTATTCAAGATGATATAAAAGTTGTTATTGGAAATAGCACCAGTTCTATGACTAAAGTTTCCCTTGAATCAATTAAAAAAGAAAACGATATGATGTTGATTTCGGCAACGGCTAGTAGTGATGACTTTAGTTTTAAAAATGATAACTTTATTCGTACTCAAGTTGCTAATAACTACAGAAAGTTTCAATCTCTCTCTTTATATGCCAAAGAAAAAAATTATGGAAATATTTTAAGTATTTATGATCCAAATAACATGTCTTATTCAAAGGGGTATATGAGTAATTTCCAAAAAGCTTATGTGAAAAATGGTGGAAAACCTTTTTTAGACTCAATTGAAATTACACAATCTTATGAAAATATAAAAGATAAAATTAACGCTCAAGAAGTTGATACACTTTTAATAATTGCCAATTCAATTGATTCAGCGAAATTGATTCAATACTTAAAAATAAATGGTATTAATAAAATCATTTTATGTGCAGGCTGGGCTCAGACTATGGATTTTATTGAAGAGGGTGGAAAAGCTGTTGAGGGTGTATTGTTTAACACTGGATATAACAGTAACTCACAAGAAGAAAAGTATTTGCGTTTTGTTGTACAATATGAAAATAAGTACAATAAAAAACCTTCTGTTTTTGCAGCACAAGCTTACGAAACGGCAAATATTTTAATCGAAACATTACGAATGGACAACAATGTACTTAATTTGAAAACAAATATCTTAGATAAAAAGAATTTCAAAGGTTTACAAGGTAATATAACCTTTGACAAGTATGGAGATGTAAATAGAAAGTTTTTTATGATGTCTGTCCAAGATGGACAATATAAAAAAGTGAATTAATACTTGTGAACTAAATCATAAATAAATGTTGTGAGAGAATATGAAGCAAAAATATAATCTGAAGAAATTAATTTTTTTTATCACAATCTTTTTTACGGTATTTATACCTGTAATTATCGTTTTTTTAACCATTTTAAATTTATATAATACCAAAGTAGATATATTATTACACAACCAAAAACAAGTATTAAGACAAGTAAACCTAGAAGCCAGTGAGTTTTTAGATGATGTGAGTCGTATATCACAATACATAAGATTTAACTATCCCAAAAATCATTCTGTTATTAAAAGTATAGTTGATGTAAATGAAAATATATCTACTATTATCTTATTAGATGAAAAAGGTATTATCTCAGATTTTTACTCACACGAAAACTTAAATATCTTTAGAGGTTTTGATTATTCTTATAAACAATATTTTAAAGAAATCATATCTGGGAAAGAATACTTCTGGTCAGACTTATTTTTATCAACAATAAATGAGAACCAATCTTTATCTTATAGTTTTAAAATGAACAATCAAGTTGCCATTATATTTATTGAGCTGAGTGATTTGTCATCTTTTGTTAAAGGGTTTAAAAACAGTGATGGTTCACATATGATTAGAATATATGATGATACGGGTACTTTAATATTAAATCCAGATAAACCTTACTTACAAGAACAAAGAATTAATGCATCGTCTCAAAGTGTATTTTTGGATTTGATTACCAGTGTAAAACCTTTTGAATTGACAAAGTTTAACAAACTAAATTCAACACAAATTGATTATGGGATGTATTTAACGGTTAAAAAAACCGGTTGGCATATTGTAGTACGAGAAAACTATGATGCTATACTAAATGACTTAAAGAGTATTGTTATTGGAATTGTACTCATTGTATTGGTTTTTATTCTTCTATCTTTGTTTTTTATTTTAAGAATATTTAAACGTTTTTTTAATTCTTTAGATGACTTAGAACAAACAACTTCTAGTATTGCAAGTGGTAGATACAATACTAAAATCCAAGACTCTTATTTTAATGAATTTAACGAATTGATTAATAGCTTTAAAAATATGCAACATGAAATTAAAAAAAGAGAGATTTCTTTGCAAAAATCTGTTGAGAGTTTTGAATCAATGATAAACTCTACAATGGAAGCTATTTTACTTCATGAAGATGGTATTTGTATTGATGTAAATGAAGTTGCGGTTAATCTACTTGGCTTTAACAATAAAAACGAAATGTTGGGACAAAAAGTTTTAAATTTTGTAGCACCATCTTCCACTCAAGTGGTTAAAAGTAAAATGTTGATTAATTATGAAGCTTATGAAATAGAGATGATGAAACAAGATGGAAGTCATTTTGAAGCTTTGGTTCAAGGGAAGTTTATAGAAGTGAATAACAAGATTGCAAAAGTATTTGCAATTATTGATATAACAGAGGTCAAAGAAAAAGATAAATTACTTTTTCAACAATCTAAGATGGCATCTATGGGTGAAATGATTGGTAATATTGCTCATCAATGGAGACAACCCTTAAGTACTATTAGTACAGCTTCAAGTGGAATGAAATTTCAAAAAGAATTTGGAGAGTTAAGTGATGAAGATTTTGTTAGTTGCATAGATGCAATAGTCAAATCAACAAAATATCTTTCAAGTACAATTGATGATTTTAGAAACTTTTTTAATGCTGATAAAGAAATGAAACGATTTAATTTACATGATGCCATTGAAAAAAGTTTAAGTCTCATGGAATCTTCTATTAAAAGCAACTTTATCCATATTGAAAAGGATGTTAATAGACAAATATTTGTATTTGGGTATAAAAATGAGTTTATACAAGCTTGTATGAATATATTGGCAAATTCGAAAGATGCATTATTAAATAAAAATTTAGATGATGAAAATAAAGTGATTTTTGTTTCTGTGAAAAAAGCTGAAGAAAGAGTACTTATTACCATCAAAGATAATGCAGGTGGAATAGCCAGTGATATCATTGGAAAAATTTGTGAACCATATTTCACAACAAAACATAAAAGCCAAGGTACTGGTATTGGTTTATATATGACACACCAAATTATATCACAGCATATGAATGGCGAATTAAAAGTTATTAATGAATTTGTAGAATACAAAGGTAAAAAATACAAGGGAGCTAAATTTACAATTTCTTTGAAAATCGATAATATATAAAATTTTACTTGACATTATTACACTCAGGTTGCTATAATAAATTAGCAATTAAGATACAGGAGTGCTAAATTGAATAAAATTTTTGAAAAACTAACCAATCAACTAACTGAAACTATAGAATCATCTATTTCTTTGAGTTTACATAATAAAAATCAAGAAGTTGAAGTGATTCATCTTATTTGGGCTTTACTTACAAATACCAACTCAATACTAAACCAACTCTTAAATAAAATGAATATTGATAAAAGTGCTATTGAACTTGAAGCTAAAAGTTATGCCTCAAAATTACCACAAAGTTCAAGTGTATCAAAAGACAATATTAAAATTGGAAAAGAAGTCGTTTTAAGTTTACAAAACTCAGAGGGTTTGATGACCAGTATGGGAGATCAGTTCGTTGCAGTTGATACTTGGATTACTGCCAATTTAAAACATAAAGTATTTAAAGAAGTTTTGGGAAAATATATTTCTTTAACTGAAATCAAAAAAACACTAGAAGTTATGAGGGGTGGGATAAAAGTTGAAAGCCAAAGCTCAGATGATAACTTTGAGGCTTTAGAAAAATATGGTATTAATTTAAATCAAAAATCCTTGGATGGAGAATTAGATCCTGTCATTGGAAGAGATGAAGAAATTCATAGAATGATGCAAATTTTAATTCGAAAAACCAAGAATAATCCAATCGTTTTGGGAGAACCCGGGACGGGAAAAACTGCCATTGTTGAAGGATTGGCGCAAAGAATTACTGCAAAAGAAGTACCTACTAGTTTGATGAATAAAAAAGTAGTAACTTTGGATATGAGTGCTTTAATAGCAGGATCAAAATATAGAGGTGAATTTGAGGATAGACTTAAAAAAGTAATTGATGAGGTTAAAAAAGCAGGAAAT
>MAAG01000009.1 GCA_002163065.1 Arcobacter sp. 31_11_sub10_T18 | reverse complement strand
CTTCATTTTCTAAGGCATACTTCCAGCCTTTTATGGTTGCACCAACAAAGTCTTTAACCATTTTAGAATTGTTTTTTAAGATGTTTTGATTGGTAAATAAGATATTTTCGTAGAAATCAAAACCAAAATTTACAGGATCGATTATGTTATAAGCGATATTTTTTTCTTTTAAATAAAAAGGTTGATTGGAGGTATAAACAGCAACCACATCTGTTTTGTCTTCAATTAAATCATTGATATCATAGGTGTGTTTTTGTAAAAAAACATCATCATAGGAGACACCCTCTTTTTTCATCATAATATTTAACGAAGCGGAACTTTTAGAAGTGGGAGAGACCATCACTTTTCGACCTACAAAATCAGAAACATTTCTGATATTTGAACTTTGTTTTGACATAAAAACTAAGGGAGAGTGTTGAAATATACTGGCAAGTGCAACTACGGGTTTGCCTTTGACATATTCCAAAACCAAACTAGAATATCCAATACCAAATTCAGCATTACCGTTCATAACCTCATCAAAGGAAGAAGAACCACTTTGTTTTTCCAGCAAATTGACTTGTAAACCAATTTGTTTATAATAGCCTTTTTCAACTGCGGCATAAAAACCCGCATGTTCAAACTGGTGTTTCCAATTTAATTGTACATTTATTTCTTCTAAATTATCTGTCAAAGATGATGATAAAGCAAAACAGCTCAACAGTATTAAAATAATATAGTTTCTTAAAATAAACATATTTCCCCAATCGCAATGCCCTGAATAAAAATGATTAAGCTATTATAAAACTATTTAACTAAAAAAACCAACCTTATTTGAAGAATCAAACATTGATTTTAACTCTTTATCAATTTGTTCAATAAAATCTTCTACTTTAAAAATAGGCTCATCTTCAATAGCTATTTTAAAAGCAGTGTTTTTAATCACCAATTCTATTTGTCCACCCGTTAACTCATAAGATGTGAGTTTATTGATATCAAACTTCTCTTCAAGGGGTAAATTTGGAGGTAAAAGTTTTGTCCATAGTTGATGTCTTTGTTCTTTATTTGGCTTAGAAAACTCAATTTTGTAGTTAAATCTTCTTGAAAATGCTTTATCAATATTTTCAAGTAAATTGGTTGTTGCTATTAATATAC
>MAAG01000075.1 GCA_002163065.1 Arcobacter sp. 31_11_sub10_T18 | reverse complement strand
TTATTATGTTTGATAAATCAGATGCCAAGCATTAAACCTTTCTAGTTGTTATTTTGTTCAGCTTTAATAGCTTCTAGTAAATGAGCTTTAAGTTTCATCATATCTTCTGTAGGAAACTTGTATTCAGCTTCACCACGTGTTACTTTCACAAAAAAATCTTGTGAGCTTTTATTAAATCCAAACTTAACATTATCCAAAATAACCTCATTGGGTTCTTGGATAATATCATTGGCTTTAACATTTTTGTACTGTTCATCGGGAGTAATCTTGTTGTTGTTATCAACAACTTGAACTTTCTGAACCTTTTCCACATTGTTTACTTGAGCTTGTTCAATGTTTGCTGTTCTTCCTATTTCCATAACGTCCTCCTTAATTCGGTGACTAATTGATTTTATTATACCCAAAAAGTTTTAAAACTATTCATTTATTTTTTATTTGAATTTTTAAATTAAAGTTTTTTTTAAATAACTTTTTAGAAATGGAGAGTAAGGTTTACAATTCCTCTAAATATTTGTCAAAATTATCTAATTTAAAATCAATTAATGAGTCAATATATTTGGCTTTTAGAAACTGTTTTGCACTTGAGATTTTCATCGCTTGTATTAATTGAACACCAGTCAAAAAGTCTGCACCATTATCTTTTAAAAGTGCTTTAATAAGCGATATTTGCAGGGATGCTTCATTATATTTTCCAGCTTCCAAGAGTCCAGCAACAATTAAATACATGGTGTATTTATCCTCAAGTCCATACTGTCCTTGTAAATATTCTAGGATACCAACTGTTGCTGCTGGATTGCCTGTATGTAAATCTCGAAGTGCTTTTGTTCTTAAATAAGAAGGTGAGTGCTGACCTACTATATTTAGATCCGCTTTGTTAAAAAGGCCTAAGGATTTTAAGATATCCACATAATATCGTGTAATAATTAGAGGACCTTGTAAAAAATTGTTATTAATATTTATAGGCAAGGTATCCTGAAGTCTGGAGAAGTAAACATAGTCACTTTCCCCTTCTTTTCTCAAAATTAAACTCATTAAATATACATAAGGATCTTTATAATGTTCCACCAATAGGGGTTCATCTGCTTGAACATCAGCATTAATGTTTGCATTTAAATAGTTTATTGCTTTGAAAAATATAGATTTTTCAAAATACAATGCTTCTACATTGACACTGGCTGTTGGATTAATAACCATTTTATAAATTGATTGTCCAAAATAATTATACAAACCTCTTTTTGAAAGTATATTTGATTCAATGTAAACCTTCTCAGGAACAGTTATGTTAATCCTTTTGGCTGAAATTAAAGTCATTGCGGAGAAAAGTTTATTTCCAGGATTTAACTTGTAGGCTTTTCTAAAGAACTTATAAGCATTATGAAAATCATTGATTTGAGCATAACTTACCCCTAGGTTATAATAAACATAAGACTTGGTATCTTTATTGATAAGTTTTTTAAGTCGAGTAACTCTAATAATAGGATCTAATTTAATCAATTCAATAAAATTAGCATTATACTCAACCATATCTTCCAAACTTTCTAAATTTTGTTTCGATTTAAAAATAAAACCCTTTGAGGAATCATAAATAATTTCATCATTGTCTGAGAATACAAAAGGAGTAAAATAAAAGATGGAATCAATAATTCTATTGCTATCAAACTTAGTGATAAACTCAAGGTATTCAGCAGGTTTAAATTTGTTTTTGTTAAAAAATATTCGTAAGGGCAAGGCAAAATTCGTATCAAAAGATACTCTTCTTTGTCTTAGTTCATCTAAATGTTCTTCAAGTTTAAGAATATCATTTGCTTTTAAATCTCTAAAAATCATAAACCAAATAATATCGTTCAACTTCTTTTTATTTACAGTGTTTTCTTTGGCTTTTACCAAATAAATCTCAGCATTTACATAGTCTTTTAATTTTAAATACAATAAAGAAATCTTTAAATCAGACTTAAAATTCATATCTTGCAATATTTTCAGAGCTTTGTTATATTGTTTTAGAACTATATAAGTATCAACAATAAGACGTTTAGAATACTCAGATAAGTTTTTGTGTTTTCTACCAACAGAAATTATTTTTTCCAAATATTTAAGATCATTGGTCATTTGATATAAATAATAAGCTGCACTCATATATGAAAATGTATTACTATAAGCAGCTTCTTCTACGTCATATATTTTTTGTAAATAAAGTTTTGCATTATGAATGGAGTTTAATTTGTAATAAGCAATTCCAATATTTAAAAAAGAAGGTATTTTTAAAAATGTAGCTGTTTTTTTTAGTAAGACAATTGCTTTTTCGTATTCTTTTGATTCCAAATATAAGATGGCTTTGTTAAAGTCAACTTTTAAAGCAATATTTTCTTGATTTCTTTTTAGTTTATCAAACTGAAAGAGGATTTCTGGTTCAGATTCGATGACTGGTTTTTCAACTGCAGATATGGAGATTGGAAGAAAAAAAGTAAAAAGTAGTAATAATAATTTTATTTTTTTTACATGTATTGCCACTTTTTACCTTTTGTTATGACATTGCAGACACTTGAGCATATAACTCCGCTGTTCTAGTTTCTAATATTTCAACTTTATGTTTTAACTCAGAGTTTTCTAATCTCATAGTTTGTAAATCGTCCCGTGCCACTTTTAAATTATCTTGGCTAACGTCAATAGCTCGTACACTACCTTTGACTTGTTTGTCATATTTTCCAATTAATTCTTTCAAATTGACATTATCATCTTGAACCATGTTTTTTTCTTCATTGACTTTTCGATATAGAGATTTATATACATTTGCACTTGAGAAAAAATACATCAACAATACACCCGTGATTATGAGTAATAACATATTTTCCAAATTTTGCCCCAGGAAAATACATAGACTTTAAGCCTATGTATTTTATAAAAAATTATCTTTTTAGATTAATAAGTGTATTTAAAAGTTCATCCGCTGAAGTAATAGATTTTGCATTTGCTTCAAACGCTCTTTGAAATACCATCAAGTTTACCAAACTCTCACTTAAATCTGCTTCACTTAACTCCAGCGTTCCACCTTCAATGGTTGCAGCTTTAGCATTATTCAGATTAAAAATAGGATCCCCTGATTCATTTGTTTTGGCCAATAAGTTATTTCCAGAAGGATCAAGTCCTCTATTATTGTTAAACATTGCAACAGCTATTTGACCAATAGCAAAATCAGCTCCATCTTGTTTCATGGTAATTAGTCCAGTTGCATCAACAGAAAACTCACCAAAGGCACTATCTGAGATACCTAAAGTATCAAGTCTAAGTTGTAATGAACCTCGAGATGCAGTCTGATCAACTGCAGTAACCATTTCTAAGAGTTCAGCTCCTGCACCTTCACGTCCAGAAAGTGATGAACTTTTTTCAACAGCCGTATTTGTAACAACTTGTAATGGTGCGATTGCAGTCATAGCATTCCCCCCACTAGAATCAGTTATTACTAGAGTACCTGAACTATTACTTGCAACAAGTGGTCCAGCAGCAAAACTACTATTTGCATTAAGTGCAGCTACTAATGCATCCATATCCGCAGGAGCAGTAATTGTAAATCCAGTAGTAGCATTAGTTGCACCAGTTTGAGCTACTGTTGTGGCTGCAAATGTAAAGTCACGAACCCCATCAGGAAAAGCTAATGGAGTAGCACTAAATGTCAGAACACTAGTTGCAGCAACACCTGTCCCCAATGTTTCAGGAGAGCTATCACTAACTAGTGCGCCAGAAAACTCTACATCAGCATTAGCATCTTTAGTTCTTATAACTAAAGTATTATTGATATTGGAAGCTTCTAAATAATCAGAAAAATCAGTAGTCCCTCCTGACGTTGCATTTAATGTAGCAACCATTTCATCAATACTTGTAACATCAGTCATCGTAACCTGAGTAATTGATATATTAGATTTAGTAGCTTCATCATATACAGTCGCATTATATGTAAAATCTTTTGACGTAGATAATAATGTAGCATTCCCTAGAGTTCCAAGTTCTGTTGTTGAGTATACATCAGATTGTTTACCTGCAACACCTAAAGCCAAGGCATCACGAGCTGATTCAACCGCACCCTTACCAGTACCAACAACAACTGCTGTACCTTGCGTATTCACATCAACCACAGCACCCTGAGTTATCACAGTTCCAGAAACTGTTGCCAATTCCGAAATGGTAAAAGCCATACCTGGAATAATTGATTCTATTTTCATCATTCCTTTATTAACTGCATCAGAATTAGTTGATTCGGCCCAAGCTGAAACCGCAGCAATTCCAGCAGTACCCGCAGCTCCTGTTGTTGCTGTTGTTGCAGTTGCATTATTTGTCATAGTAGCTTTAAACCCAGGTACCTTAGAAATCTCATCTGCAAGTTTTTTAATAGTAGTTTCATAATCAGTATCCCAAGATACTGCGTATTTAACACTATCTAGATAAATATAAGCTTCATCTCCATCTTTAGTCATACCAGAACCCTGATCTGCAAAATCGATAAAAGTAACTTGTGCAGTAGATGTTGCAGATGGTCCATCTGGATTTTCGCTTAAGCTTTGAACTGCAGAAGAGTAGTTTTTAATCAACTCTTCCACATCAGATACTTTATTTGCTTTTGATTTTAAAGCTGAACCTGTATAAATACTTGCATTATCTGCTTTTGCGGTTAGGGTATAATCAGTTGTTTTAGCAGAATACGTTTCTATGTAATTTGAATGTTTAACAACTTTTGACGTTACAAGTTTAGTGTAATCAGAATTATAAAAAGTTACGTTTGGATTCGTACTTTTTACATCCGTATCAGTATCAATAGCACGCATAGCCCAGCCTTGAACTTCATTACCCATGGTATCTTGAAAGTTACCATTATCACCCATCCTAAAGTTACCAGCTCTTGTATAAAAAATTTCAGCTGATCCTGTTGCATTGGCTTCAGCCATTGCAAAAAATCCATTTCCTGAAAGTGCCAAGTCATAATTCACCCCTGTAACTTTTAAGTTACCTTGAGTATAAATTTTTTCAGCATCAGTAATTTTTGACCCTTTACCAATTTTATCTTGATACATTTGATCTGCGAAAGAGATTCTAGATGATTTATATCCTACTGTATTAACATTTGCGATATTATGTGCCTCATTATCTAATGCGGTTTGCTGTGCTGCTAAACCACTAATTCCTGTCCAAAGTGCGCCAATCATAATATATCCTTTATATTTACAAAATAGTCAGTCTATTTTAATAGACAATCTACTTTTATTTTGAATTTTATTCACATTTCAAGTTTCATTGTATGAAAACTGAAATTTAAATAAAAATATATGTTCTAAGCTTGAGTATTAATACTCAAGCTTATTTTTTAAGGTTTATTGCAATATTTAAAAACTCATCTGCAGCAGAAAACAATTTAGAATTGGCTTCAAAAGCTCTTTGATAAACCATTAAGTTAACCAATCCTTCTGATAATTGAGAATTACTTAACTCTAAGGTATTAGAAAGTACAGAGGAAATTCCCGCCATGCTTACAGCAGTTCCTGCAGCTTCAGTTACTGCATACGCATTGTCACCAATAGGCTCTAGTTCTTTTTGATCAGTAAAAGCTGCAACAGTAACTTTACCAACCAAAAACTTATTTTCACCTTGTTTTAAATACAGTACACCATTGTCAATTTCAGGCT
>MAAG01000149.1 GCA_002163065.1 Arcobacter sp. 31_11_sub10_T18 | reverse complement strand
TTACACTTCTCGAAATGATATTTGCAATTGTAGTTATTTCCGTACTTGCAAGTTATGCTATACCTAAATTTTTCAATACTACAAATGATGCAAAAGTATCTACCCTTCAAAGAGATATTACTACAGTAATTACTTCTGTTCAAAGTTATTATTTGGTAAATCTAAAAATAGAAAAAATCTCAGATGCAGTGAATCTTAATTCTAAAACGTGGGAAATAAATGATACAAGTATTACTTACAATGAGAATGATAAAGAGTGTGTTAAAATTGAACTCATCAATACTTCAGATAAAGATAAAATAATAGTAACTGTTGATGAATCTACCGGAAATATTTGTAAAAAACTAAATGATAGTGGTGTTAGTACCACATCTTATGATTTAAATTAGGATATATATGACAAACCAACAATTTTTTGAAACTAAAAATGTTAATTATAGAGTTTACGAAGAAATACAAAAAGAACAAGAACACGTGGGTTATTATAACTTGGCACTTCAAGAAGTAGATGAGATTCAAGAGTATGCTAAAACTATCACTAAAAAAAATATAGTTATTGTAGGAATTGGTGGAAGTACACTTGGAACGTATGCAGTATATGAGTTTTTAAAATATTCACGTGAGTTTGATAAAAACATTATATTTTGTGAAAGTACGGATCCTGTATTAATTAGTTCAAATCTTAATAATCTTGATTATGCAGATACTATGTTTTTGATTGTCTCAAAGTCTGGTAATACCATTGAAACCATTTCAATTTTTAAGT
>MAAG01000101.1 GCA_002163065.1 Arcobacter sp. 31_11_sub10_T18 | reverse complement strand
AGTATTATTTGCCTACAAATTCTTTGTCATTGGTATGTTCAACTACTTTTTGTGCAATACCACTTACTTCTTGGGCTACAATGTTTGCAGCACTGGCACTAGAAGCATTTTCTTGAGTCACTTGATCCAAGGTATGCACAGCATCATTTATTTGCTCAATGGCACCTAGTTGCTCAGTTGATGACGTAGAAATACTAGAGATTAAGTCTAAGGTATTGTGGATATTGGTATTGAGCTTATTGTATCCCTCAATCATATCTGTTGAGATATTTTTACCTTCATTGGCTTTTGCTGCTGCGTTTTCTACTAATTCTTTAATTTCTTTGGCTGCATCTGCACTTCTTGCTGCAAGATTTCGCACTTCTTGGGCAACTACAGCAAACCCTTTTCCTGCTTCTCCTGCAGTGGCTGCTTCAACGGCTGCATTTAAAGATAAGATATTGGTTTGGAAAGCAATTTGATCAATAACTGTAATAGCATCAGCAATGGCATTGGTTTGGTTGTTGATTTCATCCATAGAAGAAGCTGTTTTTGAAGCCAATTCTTGTCCTGTTTTAACTGAACTTGAGACTTCATTTGCATATGCTGTCATTTTTGCTATATGCTCCCCACTATTTTGCATATTAGAAGTAATCTCTTCAATGGCAGCTGCTGTTTCTTCTAAGTTGGCAGCTTGATTGTTTGCAGAGGTGGTTAAAGAATCAACATTTGAAGACAAGTTACTGGCATTTGAAGTTAACACTGTACCAATATTTTTATTTTCCGTTAACATAGTTGATACAGCAGTTCCTAAAGCGTTGATATCTATACATAAGGCTTTTAAATCTCCATCCATATTATCTATATTAACTGAGGGTCTATAATCATAAGAAGAGTATAGAGATAATACAGACATGGCAGATTTTATATTATTCTCAACTGCTTCTAACATCTCATTGATAACACCTTTTAACTCATGTAATGCTGGGTTTGGAGTATCTCCATTTATTCTGGCATCCAAAAATCCCAATTTGGCTTTTGATGCACATGATATTGCACTATCTACCAAGTCTCTGTCTAAATCAAGACCTTTTTTTATTTGCGTGATGTTAGTATTTACCACATCCGCCATTTGCCCCAACTCATCTGTACATCCCACATCAATTAGTTTTGCTTCTTTACTTTCTTGATTGATGTATTTGAAAAATCCCAATAGTCCTTCTTGAAAGATTTGCAGGGGTTTTCTGATGGCATTGGTCACTGAGATGGTCATAACAATGGAAAGAATCAGTGCCGTTGCTATTATGATATATAAAGTATAAAGGGTATTATCCGTACTATCTAAGGCTTCATGGTAGCTTTTTGTATTTTCTTTGTTGGCTTTTTCATTCACTGCTGAGATACTTTTATTTAGTTTTATAAAAAGTTTGTCCGTTTCTGCTAAAAGTGGAGTTGCCATCCCTAAATTAATACCCAACATATCAATTGAGCCATCAACGGCTTCGTTATAGTTTTTCAAATCCATAGTCCAGCTTTTAAAATCTTTACTTTTCGTGGCATCCATATATGTTGATTTACCAATTTTAACAATTTGTGTTTGTATGGCTTTTTGAGTTTGTTTTAACATTTTCAACTCATGATCAATTTCTGATCTTTCAAAACCACTTGATTCGTAGGTAAATACTTTATACAATAAACTGTTCATCAAGTTTATGTCTTTTAACATATTACTGCTGTCTTGAAAAGCCTTAAAACTCACTTCTTCTATGTGAGTTAATGTTTTTTTGTTTGCAATTAATGCATTGTTTGAGAAAACAGCCAGTAAAAATAAAAATGCCACTGCCATTGCAGGGGCTATTATTATTTTAGTTCCAATATTGAGATTTTTTACACCAAGCATGGTAATTCCTTTAGGTATGTTATAAGTGATATGAAGTTTTAATAATCGTTATAGTCATCGAGGTCTTTAAATGAATTTGATTTTTTATCGTAGTATTCAATGGAACCATCACCTAATGTATAGTGCCACGCAAAGAGTTTAAGTTTTTTTGATTTAAGTAGTTCTTTAATAGCGGGATAAGTTTCTAAGTTTTCTAGTTGACAAATAAGAGAGTTCTTTTCAGTGGCTGTGTATAATTCTTCTTTAGTTTTGTAGACTTTTTGAAGGGTAATTTCTTTGGCTTTCTTACCAAGTTCCAACCATTTTCTAATATTTTGAAAATTTTCATCTTCTGGTATATCTTCATGTAGACTTTTACATGCACCACATTGTGAGTGTCCACAAACAATAATATTGCTAACGCCTAATACAGAAATGGCATATTCAATAGCTGAAGCAGTTCCATGAAAGCTACCATCTGTTTCATAAGGAGGTACAAAATTACCGATGTTTCTCATTACAAATAGATCTCCTGGTTTACTTCCTAGCATTAAATCTGGTGTTACTCTACTGTCACAACAGGTGATAAAAAGTGCTTGAGGTTTTTGACCATGTTTAATCAGCTCTGCTAATTCTTCTTCAAAATCTGCAAAATGATACTTTCTAAATAGCTTGTTTCCACGTATAAGGCTTTTAATTATGTTCATAGTAAAATGATATCAAGATAAAATGTATAAAAAATCAAAATTTCAAGTTAATAACAAATATAAATTAAGTTGTTATTTAAGGAAGTATCAATACCTGATAAATGCTTTTTACTGCCAAAAGAGACAAGAGTATTTTTATAAAAAGAACCAGTCTTTTTGTATTGATTTTCTTTCGTACAAGTGTGCCTAAATACGAACCCACAATAGAGCCTAAAATCATAAAAATCATTAACTCTAAATAGTCAAAAAACGCAAAACCCAAACCAATAAAAACAAATATTTTTAAAGTGTGTGTGATGGTTGATAAAGCAGCAACGGTCACGATTACTTGATTGGGGTCTTTGCAGTCTTTCATTAACATAGGCATGGACATAGGACCAGTAGCACCTACAAATAGGGATAATCCGCTTTGTAAAAATCCCATAATATAGTAACTTTCAAACTTTTTTAAAATTAAGTCAAATTTTCTAGACCACAGGGAGAGAAGAATATAAACTCCAATAAACAAAGGAATATAAGTAAATGACAAATAAAGCAACAAACTAGAAAATAAAGCAACTCCAAATAAAGAGCCGATAATATAATGTGGAAGTGCCTTAAAGTAAATGTCTTTGTATCCAAAAAATGCCCTTGAAACATTTGAGGATAGTTGGGTGACTCCATGCACGGGAATTAAAATATTTGCAGGTAAAAAAGAAGGAAGAATGGCAATTAAAGTCATTCCTCCTCCTACTCCTGTAATGGCAGTAATAAAAGAAGTAAAAGCTGTTATAAATATAAGAAGTGGGGTATATTCCATGGTTTGTCTTTTTGTGAGGATATTCTAAATTAATAAAAAAAGATGTAAAAAAAATGTAAAAAAATAGAATTTACATTTTTGATTAAATTTCAATGGTAAACACAGCCCCTTTAGATGAATTGGTAACATTTATTGTCCCATTCATTTTATTTTCAATAATAAGTTTGGTCATATATAAACCAATTCCTGTTCCATATTCAAATTTTGTCGTAAAATAAGGATCAAAGATTTTATCGATGATATCTTCTGGAATCCCACCTGCATTATCTTCTATGTATAACTTATTTTTTTGGTTTTTATCCAAGTATATTTTTATTTGAGGGGTTTTTATTTCACGTTCAAGTAAGATATCCTTGGCATTGGAAATAATATTTAACACAGCTTGTGAATACTCATTTTTATAACCATTGATTTTTACATCTTCATCAATTAGAATTTCTATATCCATATTGTGAAAAGACAAGGTTGAACCTACAATTTTAACAGCATTATCAACGGCATCTTGTATTAAAAATAGTTCTAATTTTGCATTGGGGTTGAAAAAATTTCTAAAGTCATCAATGGTTTTAGACATATATTCAACCAAGTCATTGGCTTCATTTACTCTGTCTTTTAAATAGGTTTTGTTTAACTCTTTGTAGTTATAAGCGTTTTCTATATCAAAAAACAGTCCAGAGATTTGACTTAAAGGTTGTCTCCATTGGTGAGCGATATTTCCAATCATTTCACCCATCGCAGCCATTTTTGATTTTTGAATTAAGATTTTTTCTTGTTTTATCTTGTCTTCTTTTAATAAGGTTCTCTCTGTAATATCTCTCAAAGAGGTAAAAAGTAGTCTTTGATTTTCATTTTCATAAGTAATGGCATTTAATTCTATGGTTTTAATCTCACCCAATTTGGTTTTCATTTTAACCGTTTTAAAAAAAGAATCATCATTTAATATTTCTTCCAATTTTAAATCAATGAACATTTCAAATATATCTTTATCTAATAATTCGTTGTTAAAATAAAAACTCACCGTCATTGCTGTTTTATTCCAATTGATAATTTTGGCTTTATTCTTTTCATCAAGTTGTGAAATGATAAAAGCATCATTACTGTGATTAAAAAGAAGATGGTATTTTTCTTCATTTTGGATGACATTTTGTTTGTACTTTTTAAAAATAGCAGCAATTTTTTTGGTAAATAAAAGAGAAAATATAAAAAATATTAAGGTCATAACTGTAATGATAACCACAAGATTAAAAATATTCTTATATAGGTTATTTAAAGAAGTATCCTTTTCATTGGCAACCAATTTATGAATGTTGGTTAGATCAGTACCTACAGCGATAAAGTACCGTAAATGACTTATGTAAGTTGCATAAACAAGTTTTATGTCATTTTCATAGTGAATAAACTCATTTCCTTTATAGTTCGTATCTTTGAGTAGTTGATCAACTGCTTTGAGTTCACTTTCATTTGATTTGATATGTTTTTCGATAAATAACTCACTCTGTTTGGTGATATTATTTAAGCTGTTTATTTTATAAATAAAAACATATTCATCATCGGTATACTTTTGATTGGTGATTTTTTGCAAAATTCTGTTTTTTAGGGCACTGCTTCTCTCTTCCATAAAACTTCCCGAACCAATAATTAATCCAAGCTCTTTTAAGTGTCTGGTATAAGTTACTTTTTTTGCAGTGATACTACTTTGTGGTTTGTACCAAAAGTATTCCAAGTAGTTTTGAGTTTGATCATTGGCCATAATCATTTGAGTAATAAAACTTTTGCCATTGATATCTTTAAAGTCTATAAAATTTTCATTTTCATCATTATGGTTTTCACTGTTTAAAAGTAAAACACCATTTGTATCTAAGATAAAATAATGAATGTCATTTTGTTTTTCAGAGATGTCGTTAATGGCAAACTTAATAATCTCAATTTGTTTTTCTTTTCCCAAATGCATGGTTTGAGAATATAAAGAAGAAGCTAGATTATAAGCAATGATTGATTGACTTTTTATTCGTAGTTTTTTATTATTTAAAATAGATAATTCATCAAAGATAATATCATTTTTGAGGTTTTCAACTGAAGTTTTAACATTGAATTTTGCTTGCTCAATAAGAGCCTTTTCAAAGTTATTAATGTGAGTTTTAAAGTTGCCAAATTCGGTCTGGATTAAAATAAGTCCCATAACAGTGGCAACTATAAAAATAATAATAGTGGAACTTAACAAAGTGAACTTTTGTACACTTTGTTCTTCGTTTAGTTTAAGATTTTTTTTCAAGATTCAATTTATATCCCATGTTTGAAATGTTTTTAATACAGTTAAATGGTATTTTTTTTCTCAAAAACCCAATAGTTGTACGTAAAGAGTTCAGGCTCATATACTCACTGTCCCAAACTTTTTGTTCAATTTCTTCATAAGATACTACTCTATTTTTATTTA
>MAAG01000131.1 GCA_002163065.1 Arcobacter sp. 31_11_sub10_T18 | reverse complement strand
AATTCAAATGTCAAAAAATATTTTTTAGATAATTTTAAAAATATATTTTATGCACAAGATATTGATGATGTGATTAATATCATTAATAATAATCAAATTGATGCAATTGTTTTTAATAATACGCTTACAAACTCATTTCGTATAATTGAAGAAATCAAAGATTCAAATGAAAAAATACTGACCTTTTTTGTTGCAAACTATCTCAATACAGATGACTTATTACTAGGCATTGATATCAAGCTTGATGGTTATTTGCTGGAAAGTAAAAGTAATAAAGATTTAGAACAACTTATTGATAAACCATTACTTAAGTACAATATTAAAAAGAGTAATGAAATATTTGGACAATATTTTAATATGGCCAATAAAAGTATTATAATTTCTAAAACAGACACCTCCGGTAATATTACCTTTGTCAATGATAAGTTTTGTACTATTTCAGGCTACACAAGAGAAGAACTCATGGGTGTAAATCATAATATTATAAGGCATCCAGATAATAAAAAAGAGCTTTTTGAAGATATGTGGAATACTATTAAAGAGAAAAAACTTACCTGGGAAGGGACTATCAAAAACATTTCAAAAAATGGAGAAAGCATTTATTTAAAAAGTGCCATAATGCCTATTTTTGATAAAAACAATAATATTACAGAGTTTATTGCCTTTAGAATTAATGTTTCGGATATTGTAAGTGACAAAAAGATGTTGTTGGATGAAATTGAAAATAACGACTTGTCTATTTTAGCTCTTATTCAAATCGAAGATTACAAAATGCTCGAAAAGTTTTATAATGATACTTTGATTAACAAAATTGAAAAAGAATTTGGTGAGTCCTTGTTGAGCTATTTACCTAAGATTAATATTTTCAAACGGGTGTATTGGTTAGGAAATGGTAAATTTGCTCTATTGGGGAACTTTTTTTCTTATATTAATATCAATAAAAATATAAACAATCTATTTGATGATTTTGTAAAAAAAGTTAATAATTCAGTAATGGTTATTGATGAATTTGAATATGATATTAATATTTTACTCTCTTTTTCTTATGGGAAACATCTTTTATATGAAGATGCAAAACATGGGCTTGATGAAGCGGTTATTGAAAATAAACAAATGTATGCCTCTAATGATGCTTCTTTAAGAGGTCAGAAGTATGCCAGAAGAAATATGGAAGTGGTTAAACTGGTTAAAATTGCCCTAGACAACTATAATATAGTCTCATATTTTCAACCTATCATTAATAATAAAACGAAAAAAATTGATAAATATGAATCTTTGGTTCGATTAATAGATGAGAATGACAATGTCTTGGCCCCTTATGATTTTCTCCAGGTAGCAAAAAATAGTGGATATTATAATAAAATCACGAAAAGAGTCTTAGAAAATTCATTCAAAATATTAAAAAAAATCAATACTGATATCTCTATAAATCTCTCAATTTTGGATATAGAAAGAGATGAAACAAGAAATATGTTGTTTTATCTTTTAGAAGAAAACAAGTCACATGCTAAAAAAATCATCTTTGAATTATTGGAAGATGAAAGAGTAAAAGATTTTACTATTGTTAAAGATTTTATTCATGAAGTTAAAGAACTTGGTGTAAAAATAGCAATAGATGATTTTGGCTCTGGATATTCAAGTTTTGAAAGATTACTAGAATTTGAACCAGATATTATTAAAATTGATGGCTCGTTGGTTAAAAATATAGTGAATGATGATTTCTCAAGAAATGTGGTTGAAACCATTGCTGTATTTGCAAAAAAACAGAAAATTAAAACTGTTGCAGAATTTGTTGAGAACGAAAAAATCTTTAATGTTTTAAATGAAATTGGAATTGATTATTCTCAAGGTTATTTCTTTGGAAAACCAGAAGAATTAAAAGTATAATCTTCTCATCCCCTTCATTTCTTCTTTTATAACCTTATGGGTTTACTTGGCTATAATTCATTTAAAATAACTACTAATGTGTTTATTACAAGGAAGACTATGAACGATAGATTACATGAAATAATTGCCCAATGTGCAGTTATACACGAAACAAATATCCGTGAAAATATTATAAATGATTTAGATGCAATTGATGAGAAACTCTCAAGTGTTGACAGTGATATTAAAGATCATTATTTGGTTTTACTATTACAGTATTACTTTCAACAGAACAATGTTGAATGTGCTCAAAGATTGTTATTGGATGGTGTTAAATTTCAAATGAGATTTGATGATATCAAAGAAGCTTTTATACACATCAATAGTGGAAAAGAAAATGTTATTGAGTTTTTTGAAGACAATGTAGTGATGTTAAAAGACACCATAAAGGATGAAGAACTCACTTCTATGTATGACTATTATATTGAAAATGAACAAAACCAAGTCAATTTAGAACAAGCTTTGGTTTTGATAAGAAAGAATAGGTATATTTGTGCACATGTACATAAAAGTACAAGTGAAAAATTGAAGTTTTTCTTAAATCATGACTTATTGGCAGCATTAGAACGAGATATGCCTTTTTTACTTAAATAATGACTACTTATAGCAAATAAAATAATAAGTAGTCACTTTTTTTATTTGGTATTATACTTAGTAACTTCACTGACAGCTTGAACAGCTGCAGGAAGGATTGCTTCACTTAAAGCTGGATGAATGTATAACATTTCTTTTAAATGTCTAATATCATTGTCTATATGCATTACAGCGAGTATTTGGTGCATAAGCGTTGAACTCTCAGGTCCCAGTAAGTGACATCCAAGTATCTCAAAAGTTTTTGGATCAACTAAAAACTTTGTACGTGGGTAATCTAACTTTGTGGACATAGCTTTTGCACTTGCTAACCAATTGGTCATTGATACTACATATTCGACATTGTTTTTCTTTGCTTCTTCTTCACCAAGGCCAACACTTGCAATTTCTGGATCTGTAAATACAGCATGGGGCATATACTTGAATTTCAAAGGAGTTGAGTTATCTTCTAATAAGATTCTCCCCAAGTGATTTACTTCATAAGCAGCAGCATGTTGTAACATGTGTTCACCTGCAGCGTCACCAACTACATAAACACCTGGTGCACTGGTTTCAAACATTTCATTTCTTTTGATATACCCTCTGTCGTCAACGTTAATAGATGTATTTTGTAAGTTTAATGTATCTGTATTTGATTTTCGCCCTGTTGCATATAGTAATGCTTCACTGGTATGCGAAGTTACTTCTTTATCTTTGTTAATAAGGCTTAACTCAAACGAATTATTTTCATACTTAATATCTTCAATTGTTGTATTAAATACAACATCAACATTTTTAATGAATTCTTCTTTAAATAGTTCTGATATCTCAGTATCTTCACTACTTAAAAGTTTTTGGCTTCTAACGACTAGTTTGGTTTTAATTCCAACGGCATCAAAAAAGTTAGCCAACTCACAAGCTATAAATCCTGAACCGACAATTGTAATTGATTCTGGAATTTTTCCTAGAAGTGGAAAAATATCATCACTACTCCAAGCAGCTTTGTGAGGAACCTCAAAGGGTTTAGTCCCTGTTGCTATTACGATTTTAGGAGCGGTAATTTCTTCATCGTTTATAGAAATAACATTGTTAGATAGGAAAGACCCAGTACCTCTTAAAATTTCAACATTGTCATTAAATCTACTTTCATATCCTGGATCAATTTTAGATACATAATTATTTGTATGATCGAATATTTGTTGAACATCTATTTCATTGATTTGTGAACTAATATAATGTCTTGATGACTCTTTTATAGCTCGAGCTGTGTGAGCATATCCAATAAGAAGTTTTGATGGTACACAGCCTCTATTTGGACAAGTCCCTCCCAACTTTGACTTTTCAATGAGGGCAACTTTAAGGCCTTTTTTTCCAGCTTTTATGGCGAGGTTACTTGCTCTTCCTCCACCTATAACAATTAAATCAAATTTTTTCATATTAGTCCTTGAAGTTTTTTTAAATAATAGTATACACTAACTGCGTTTATTCTTTGTGTATAGTTAGTATGATTTGTTTATAAATTAAAATAGATCTTTAGGGTTAATATGGGCACTATTTTTGGTTGCTTGAAAAGTGAGTGTATTATCAACTCTTCCTACCACATAACCTTTTTTAATCCACTTGCCAACTTTTAGTGTTGGAGATATTCTATCAAGGTGGGAATAAATTGTATGAAGTCCACCTTTATGTTGAATAATCACAACATTTTCCAACATACCTGAGTTTTTCTTTGCATAAACAACTTTTCCATTTAATACGCTGAATACTTTCGCTTTGCTTTTGTTTGTTTTTAAAACAACCGATTCATTAAAGAGTTTTATTTTATACACAGGATCATAATATTTACCAAATTTTTTGATAATTTTATAGGATTTTAGAGGAGCAATTGTTTTCTTTCCTCTGTATTTAGATATCTTAACACCCTTAGTTGAAGAACCCAATACTCGAACGTCTATATCTACATTTTTGGTGTATCTTTGTGTTGCTGTTTTTGGCTTACTGGCAGTTTTAGTTGAGGATTTTCTTTTTTTAGATTTAAGTTTGCTTTGTGCTCTTTTTTCAGCTTGTCTTTTTAATGCCAATAATCTTTTTTTCTCTTTGGCTCGTGCTCTTTTTTCTTTGGATAACTGTTCTTTTTTTAAGATATTTAGACGACCTAGAAGTTTTGCCAAGTTTTGTTGTTTACTAATAGCCTTCTTTAACTCTTTTTGATAAGCGGAGTGTTTTCCTTCTAGTGATTTTATAGTTTTGGTTTGTTTCTTTTTTAAAGAATTAAGGGTTCTTTTTTTCTTTTCTCTGGTTTTAATATATTTTTTGGTCTTTTCAATGGCTTTTTCATTGTTTCTTTTGTTTAAATTAATCATGGAATAATTACTATCTATTCGAATAATTTCTTCTTTTGAATTAATGGCCAATACTCTATACACTTCACTATCAATCATTTCTTCCAGTGATTTTTCACTGGCTAAGTTAAGTGCAATGGAAGAAGAAAACTCATCAATAATTGTTGAGACTATCTCTTCCTCATTTTGTTTTCTTTCTTTTAAGAGTTGATCGGATGTTTTTGATAAATTACTGAGGATTTGTCTTGATTGTGAAAGTATTTCTTTATGGTTATTTATATCTTTATTTACAATTTTGATATTTTTATCAAGTTTGGCTAATTCATTACTTTGTTTTTTTATTTGATTGGCAAGTAGTCTTATTCGCAAATTTGCAAGTTCTTTTTGGGATTTATTTTTTTTGAGTATTTTTTTATTTGAGAGTATTTTTTTTTCTATTGAAGAACTGGATGAAAATAATAAAGTTGAAAGGAAAGTAATTGCTAATAATATTTTAATCATTCTTCAATTTATATTTAAATAAAACTCCAAAAATAGTTGATACTGATATAAATAGTGATAATATAAATACCTTTACTAACTCAGAATTGATTGATAGTTTTATATCAACAACATTTTGCAACTCAACTGGAAATATGACAGATAAGTTTTCATTGAGTATTATCATTAATAAAGCAACAATGAAAAAAGATATCAATGCACCAAATATAGCATGGCGTATCACTGTACCTGCGCTATATAAAATAGATGCTCCATGAAATCTCATAATAGCAATTTTTTCGTGATGTTCGTAAAACCAAATTTTAATTTGTTTGGCAATAATAATTATTGCATAGAGTAAAATCACTACAAAAACAATGACAATAATTTTTTGTATGAGTAGTAATAAAAGATATATTTGATTGTGATTTTTAGAGAATATTTCAACTTTTTTTACAGTATTGATGGACATAAGTTCTTGTTTGATTTGTGTTAATTCTGAGCTAGTAGGAAATTTGTCCAAATGCATTTTATAAAAGTAGGGTAGTCTTTGTCTTAAAAGTTGAATAGATTTTTTAGATAAGTTGTTTTTCATGTTACTGATGATTTTATTTTTTTCTAAAGTAACAATGTTTTTGACTTTTATTCCTGCAAATTCATTTAAATTGTCTTTAATCAGGGGTAAACTTGATACTACTACAATTGAATAGTCATTTGATATTTTTAATTTATAATCATCTACAACTTTTGTAGTAAATAAAAAAATAGCAAATGTTATTAACATTGCAGTTAGTGGTACAATAAAAGACAAAATTGATTTAAGAGACTTCATATATTATTCCATCTTCAATAGAGAGTTGTCTAAATTTAATTCCAAAATTTTTAGGAACTCTATGGGTTACCACAACAACAGTAATACCTAATTGTTCATTGGCTCCTTTTAGTAAGTTCCAAACAACTTCAGCTGAATAGTCATCAAGGTTTCCTGTGGGTTCATCTGCAATGATAATCTTTGGATTGTGGGCAAGGGCACGTGCTACTGCAACTCTTTGCTGCTCTCCACCACTTAACTCATTGGGTTTATATCCTTTTCTATGACTCAGTTTTACATGAGACAAGAGATTTAAGGCTTGTTTTCTTGAAATATCACTAGAATAACCATTAATTTTTAATGGAAGCATGATATTTTCTTCAATGGTCCATTCATTGATGAGTTTATAATCTTGAAATATAATTCCAATATCACGTCTTAGTTTTCGTAAATTGGACGCAGAGATACCTTTCATTTTATGTCCATCAACAAAAAGCTCTCCATGTTTTAAACCAATATCTCCGTAAAGAGATTTAATCAGAGTTGATTTACCACTGCCGCTATTACCGCCAATAAATATAAACTCTTTTTCTCTAATATGCAAACTACCTTTTTTAATGATAAATCTGTTTTTATCGTAAGAAAGGTAAATTTCTTTAGCTGTTATCATTAGATAAAATCTTCTTTAATTCAAGATGTGCTTTTAAATTTGCACTAGTAGGTATTGGGTTTCCTTGATAATAGGAAATTTTATTATCTCTGATGATGATATATTTGCTTAAAGGTCTATTGAAACTACCAAAGGTTAACCTTAATAAAACAATACCGTCTTTATCAATAAAAATATCTTCTATATGTAAAAAGTAATCCTCTCTTACAATGGGTTTGGTTTGAATGCTTTTTCTTACTTGTTCAAAATTAACTTCATCTTCAAAATCAAAATTTTCAGTAATTTTCTTTTCTTCATCTTCTTGTGCACATAGTAGTACTACATCGTAAATGTTCTTACCTTGTTTTTTCCAACGGTCCTCGTATTTACTGGATACTCCTAAATCTTTATTAATATCAATAACAATTCTTCCTGAATTAAGATTGGTTAATAAATGAGTACAATAATCAAAGTATTTTCTACTGTCTGTTCTTAACTCTAAACTACCATCAACTTTTAACACTCTTAGTGCTTCATTGATAAACTCATCACTATAAACACGTCTATGTGGCTTTTTATCCCATGGTACGGGGAAGTGGACAAATATTTTTCCAACGCTGTTTGATTTAAGAAATTCCATAAAAAGTCTTGCATCATAATTAATGACTAGGATATTCTTAATTCCTTGAATTGAAATTTGTTTTAATAACTGTTCAATAGAAGGGGTATGGATTTCTAAACCAATAAATTGTACATCAGGGTTTTCTAAAGCTTGATGAATAATATGTCTTCCACTACCAAAACCAACTTCAACTTGAACTTCTTGTGTAGGATTAAAGTCGTTAACAAAGTATTCGATATCTTTGATATATTCTTTTATGGGTTCTTCTCTGTTTTTGAAATTACTAGTATTACTAAATTCAATCTCAGCTTTAGTAACTTTTGCATAAGCATTAATGGCTTCTTTTACGATATCTATAGGGCTAACTCGTGTGATATTATCAACTTTTGCCATATAAGTATTTTCTTTCTCTCGTAAAGTTAAGAGAAAGTCTTTTTCTTTATATTTAACAGCGATTTTATATTCTGTTTGTCTTGGTTTGTCTGTAAAGTTATATGATTTTGCACAAAAATCAAAAAAGACTCCATCTTCTTGGATGGGAGTCTTGATTAAGTCATTTTTTTTAAATTGAATATGGGGCATATTTTTTTAGTTAACCTCTTGTAGTTTTGGTAAAATTAGTGTCGTTTCGCTTGTTTTTTCAGATAAAATTCCAAACTCATCCACTGCTTGAAGTCTATAGGTATATTCTACCCCTCTGATAATATCTTGGTCTTCGTATCTTAAATCAGTAATATTTGTATATGTTTCATTTTTATAGTTAAATAAATCTTCTTTAATTTTTTTGTGTATGATATATGAAACAGTTCTATCATCTCCACTTTGCCAATTTAGAATCGCTTTTTCACCTTGGATTTGGGCTAAGGTCATAATTGGTTTTGTAATTTTGATTAAAGTGCTTCCCATTACTGCATTCATGTTTAGAGATGTTTCTAAATAGTCTTTATCAACTGCAGTTACTTTATAAAAAACAATTTTACCATCTTCATTAACTAAATCATCATAAGCTAAAACATCAGTATTCACATTTGCTCGCTCTTTAAAAGAACCATTTGCTCTAGAACTGCTATAAACTTTATATCTGATGATATCTTTTGATTTTGAAGGTTCCCAGTTAAGTGAGATTTTTCTTGGTTGATTATTGGTTGCTACTAAATTCTCAGCTCCAAATGGTAATGCTTTTGTTTGTGCTTTTACAATTTCACTTGGAAGGGTATCAATTCCATCAAAGGTTTTTGCAGTTACTCGGTACATGTAAACAACATTGTCTTTTAAATCTGAATCAATATATTCAATATTTAAACGACCACTTACTGTTTTTAATTTACTCCATCTAGATGTAGCTGGTGAAGTTTTTTCAAGAGTGTATTTTTCAACTCTATGGCTTTCATGAGGTCTCCACAAGATTTTTATTTGTCGAGGTAAATCACTTATTGCTTGAATATAACTCACTGCATCCAATCTAGGAAGGGTAGTTACGGTATAAGACTTTGTTGGTCTTGATTCAAAACCATTTTTTGTGGCAGCCGATAGAGCATAGGTATACTGAGTGTTTGGTTGAAGTTCTTGATCTGTAAAGTGCGTAGTATATCGGTTTTTAATCACTTCTACACGTTTAAATTTTTGACCATCTTCTTGCATGTTTGCTCGATATAAATAATATCTATCCACTCGGGGATCATCTACTTTTTGCCATTCAAAAGCGACTGCTGTCATATCTGGAATTGATCTTAAAGAATCTGAACTTACAATTTCTAAAGTTGTGTCAATTTTTGGTTTTGCTGGTGTTGTTAGGTTGTTCTGTACTTGACAACCACTAACAAAAAGAACTAAAAGAATTGATGATGTCGTTTTTATCAATTTTTTCATTTATACTCTCCATATTAAAGTGTTTTTCTAAAAATTCATTCATGTCATCTGGTATATCTGCTGTAAAATCCATTTTTTCATTTGTAATTGGATGGATAAGATATAGGTTGTATGCATGTAGGTAAACTCGATTTATTTTATTTAATTCGCCCTTAAATCCATATAAATTATCACCAAGAATATGCCTATCTATCGAACTTAAATGAACTCTTATCTGGTGGGTTCTTCCTGTAAATAATTTTGCACTTATAAGCTCAAGTTTTTCATTCTTACTCAAGTCAAGTTTAAGAAAAGCAGACTTAGCTTGTTTACCATGTGGAACAATTCCCATTTTAAGCCTGTTATTTGGACTTCTAGCAATGGGCCCTTCAATAATTTGATTGTCTTTTAGGGGTAGGTCTGTGATTGCTAAATAAATTCTTCCCATTGATTTGTCTTCAAGTTGCCGTGATAGTCCAACATGAGCTTCATTTGTTTTAGCTACCACCATTACGCCACTGGTACCTTTATCCAATCTATGAACAATACCATGTCTCTCTTCTCCACTAATAGTTGACAGAGATATTTCTTTTTGTTTTAACCAGTCTACTAAAGTTGGTTCACTAACACTTGGTGCATCATGAACTATAAGACCTGAGGGTTTATTTAATACTAAAATATACTCATCTTCATAAAGTATTTCAACATCAAAATCTACTTTTTGTATTTCTTTTTTTTCAATAGTTGGAAATGTTACTTCAATGGTTTGATTTAGTTTAAGTTTATAACCTGTTTTGGCTTTGACTTTATTATCTACTTTGACGTATTCTTTTTTGATTAATTGTTCGATTTGATTTCTTGTTTCATTCAGTTTTGTTGATAAGTATTTATCGAGTCTTATCTCTTCTTCAACAATAAAGGTTTTATTCATATTTAGCTACTCTTTCATTATGCATTTATTTGACAAGAGAATTATCTCTCACTTTGATTTTATATTGATTTTATTTCTTATTCCCTTGGTATATCTATCATACCATTTAATTAGTGAAACAAACGAATTGTTGGCACGTAAACAACTACTTTATTTTACAATATCTTTTTTTGCATTTATTTTATTTTTTATTTTACCCATAAGACGAAATATTCGTTTTATTCCTTTATTATATTGGTTGGGTATTTTTTTACTTCTTTCAGTAGAGTTTTGGGGAATAACCAAACTTGGTGCAAAAAGATGGATATCGGTTCCTCTTTTAAATACGACCATGCAACCTTCTGAATTGTTCAAACCCATTTATCTATTAATGCTTGGTTTTCTAATACATAATAAACCGCCGCCACATGGTGGGTACAATCTAAAAGACTTTTTATATTATTCATTTTATATCATCCTTCCCTTTGTACTCATTGCCAAAGAGCCTGATTTAGGTACTGCATTGGTTTTATTGTTAGTGGGATATGGTATTTTATTTATTGTGGGTGTTAATTGGAAAATTTGGGCAGGAATTATAATAATACTTGCGGTTAGTTCTCCTTTTACTTATACTTATTTAATCAAAGATTATCAGAAAAAAAGAATTGTAGATTTTATATCTGAAGAACCTAGTTATCATGTACAGCAATCTATTATAGCAATTGGTTCAGGTGGTCTACTTGGAAAAAAATCTGAAGAAGCAACCCAGACTCAATTGAAATTTTTGCCCATTGCTACCAGCGATTTTATTTTTGCATATTATGTTGAACGATATGGTTTTGTGGGTTCAATTGGTTTAATTATTTTATACTTATTTTTAATTATGCATCTGTTCTCTATCAATTATTATTTTAAAGATGATTATATAATTAGGGTGTTTGCCTCAGGTGTGGGGCTACTGATTTTTCTAAATATGAGTGTTAATATTTTGATGGTGATTGGCTTTGCCCCTGTGGTAGGACTTCCCTTGCCATTATTTAGTTATGGAGGAAGTTCCTTTATAAACTTTATTATAATATTTGCCATATTAGAAAACTTAATGGCATTTAGATTTAGTGATATGTACAATTATGAGAGGAGATTATAATGCAGCATAATGCAGTGACATTTATTGGGTTTGAAGAAACATATGAGGAGAGTTCAGCTGTGCTTTTTGGCGTGCCTTTTGATGGAACATCTTCTTTTAAACCTGGGTCCAGATTTGCTCCTAATATGATGAGAGAAGATAGCTGGGCTATTGAGAGTTATAGTCCTTATTTGGATAAAGATTTAGAAGATTTAAACTTGTTTGATTTTGGGAACCTAGAATTACCTTTTGGGGACAAAAAAAATGCATTACGTCAAATTACAGATTTTGTAAAACAAGTTATTGATGACAATAAAATTCCTATCATGCTTGGCGGAGAACATCTTGTGACTTTGGCTCCAATTAAAGCTTTGTCTAAAAAATATGATGATTTACATGTGATTCATTTTGATGCCCACACAGATCTTAGAAATGAGTATCTAGGAGAATCCTTAAGTCATGCTACTGTTATTAGAAGAGTTTATGATGTGTTGGGTGATGGAAAGATTAATCAGTTTTGTATTCGTTCTGGATTAAAAGAAGAATTTGAATGGGCCAAACAACATACCCATTTGGAAAAATTTACCTATAAAACTCTGGATAGTTGTGTGAGTAGATTAAAAGACAAACCTGTATATATTACTCTAGATTTGGACGTATTTGATCCCAGCGTTTTGCCTGGAACTGGAACACCAGAACCTGGAGGTATAAACTTCCATGATATGTTAGAAATCATACAAACATTGTCAAAGTTAAATAAGGTAGTGGGAATAGATGTTGTTGAACTCTCACCTAAATTTGATGCCAGTGGAGTTTCAACAGCAGTTGCTTGTAAAACACTTAGGGAATTGGTCTTGGCAACCTTATCATAAGTCTTTTATATAAAAAAAGATAACATACCAAATTAAATAACATTTTTTTAAAGGACGATATTACTATTATGAATCAACTTTCATATTTTATTTTTAGAATACTCAAATTTGCGATTATTTTTTATATCTTATTTTTAGTTTTTACAAACCTAGGTACGGTGTTACTTGTATTTGCTGGAATTTTCTTAGCACTATATTTTTTAATATATAGTAAGGTTAAAGAAATCAAAAAAAGACATGGTGGGGCGAATAGTTTTCATTTTAAATTTAACGCTCGAGACTTTCAAAATTTTCAGAACGCCAGGGGACATCAAGGTTATGACTTTGGACAAGGTGGACAATCAAGTATTAGTGAAATCCAAGAAGCAAAAGTTTTTTTTGGTTTTGAAAATCTTCCCACTGAGCAAGAACTTAAAAAGAAGTATCGAGAACTAGCTAAGAAGTATCACCCTGATATTAATGGTGGAGATGATGCTGATATGCAAAAATTAAATCATTTTAGAGATGTTTTAGTAAAAAGTATTTCTAAGGATTAATAGTATTTCTAGAAGAGTATCAAATTAGCTTAGTAAATTTACTAATTTGATACGCTGAAGTTTTTATTATTTGTGTCTTTTCATTATCTTTTGAACTTCATTGAGTAACTCTATTGAAGCATCAATCTCTTCTTTTCTAATGGCAACACTTTCAACATTACATCCAATAGGAATACCTTTTTGTAATCCATAAGTATATAAACTTTCAAATATAGCTATGGAAAATTTTACTGAATCATCTAAAATATTTCCTGATTCCATAAGCTTACGTTCAAGTAATTCAGGAATATGAATACCCAACCATTTCATAAACTCCAATGTTTTAGCAGAACCACAAGGTGTTAGTGTAAAAATGATAGGAACAATTTTTTTGTTGTTTTCTTTTGCATAAGAACTATAATCATCCAAAAACTTTTTTGATGCATGAAGATCATAAACTGCTTGAGTTACAAAAAATTCACATCCATTATCGGTTTTTGAAAAAACTCTTAAATGTTCATCTTTTTTCTTAGTATGACGCTCCGGAATAGTAATACCACCCAAAACCAAATCACTGTTGATATCTTTTTTTAATGCATAAGCATCTTTAATAGACATTTTACTTTTTTGTGTGTCTGAAGCTGCACCTACAAACACAGAGTATGAATTACTCTTTTTACTTTCTTCTAACCATGACGACATGTTTTCTTTGTCGTACTTTCCAACAGCTTTATAAACTACTATTGGTAAATTTAAAACATTTAAATAATCGTTGGCATAATCAGTAGAATCAAGTGTTTTGATAAAAGGAAAAGGTCTTTTTTCATTTGTTCTATCTGATTCATCTTGAATATCATACAAAACCAGACCATCTATTTCTAGTGGTAAGATTCTGTCAATATGTTTTTGCGTAATTACTTTAATTTGTTCTTCCGTATTTGTTGCTTTTGGAGGTGTTAACCCATAAAAGAGTATTCCTGATTTCTTATTTCTAATCTTATTTTTTAACATTTTATCCCAATTGTCGTGAAAATGATTTTCGAATTCTACAAATATATTCGTTAATAGCTGATTAATACAAGATGTAATTCATATAAATTTTTATTTTTGTAGCTACTCTGGGTTTGGGGTAATCCTGATATGCTATTTCAATGGTATTAACTGAACCTCGATCTAAAGCCTCATATCCTGAACTGGTTGTTAATAACACACCACTAATATCTCCATTGGGATATAAAGTGAACTCAACCACATTGGTACCATATTGTCTGGTTCTAATTGATACCCTTGGATAAGTCATATATCGTTGAGTGATTTGTCCAATTCCTTTAAGATTTCGTTTAAGAAAAACTTTTTGAACCTTTGTAAAGGATTTAAATTCATCCCCATATAAATCTAAATATCCTTGGGTGATTTTGTCAACTGTATTTTCGTTTAAATTTGGCGTAGATAAAAATGATTCTAAGGTGTTTTCTTGAAGTTTTTTACTCAATAAGTCAAGAGATTTTTTTTCTTCAGGTAGTTTTGTTTTTGGCAAGGGTGCTTTTATTGCTTTGGGTATGGGTTTTTTAAGTACTAAAGTTTTCTTCTTTTTAATTACTTTTGGCTTTTTAGGAAGGGCTTGAGTATACGTGGGTTTTACAATTGTTTTTGGTTTGACTTTTGCAATGATTTTTTTTGGTTTTTTTACAACTGCTCTTTTTTTTGTTTTAACGAAGTTTTCTTTTATAACTTTTTTGAGTTTCACTTCTTTTGCAATTTTTATTGATGAACTTTTAGGGCTTGTTTTTTTTGCGATTTCTTTTGTTAAATTGACACTTAAATCTGATTCTTTCTTTTTGGGAACTTTTTTAACTGGCTCAGGCTTTTTTTGCACCTCTTTTTTTTTCAGTTTTACATAAGTAATATGCTGTTTTTTAGGTTCTTTCATTTCAATTTTCTTGTTGTTCTGCTCTTTTGGTTCATGAACAACGAGTAAAAAAAGAATATGAATAAAGAATGATAATATAAGCGCATACACAATGTTTTTCATGGAATAATTATAGTATAATGCACCAAAAATTTTATTTAGGATTATGAATGTTTGAAAAATCTCAAAAAGCTTACAGTGAAGCAAAAGATGTAATTCCTGGAGGTGTTGATTCTCCAGTTCGTGCTTTTACTAGTGTAGGCGGAACACCACCTTTTATTCAAAAAGGTCAGGGTGCTTATATTTACGATATAGATGGTAATAAGTATTTAGATTTTGTACAAAGTTGGGGACCGCTAATTTTTGGTCATTGTAATAAAGAAATTGAAGACGCAGTTATAGAAACTGTTAAAAAAGGTCTTAGTTTTGGAGCACCTACAGAGCTTGAAACCCAATTGGCTCACGAGATTGTTGATATGCATGACAACATTGATAAAGTTAGATTTGTTAGTTCTGGTACTGAAGCAGTTATGAGTGCTATTAGATTGGCACGTGGAGTAACTAAAAGAGATGATATCCTTAAGTTTGAGGGATGTTATCATGGACACAGTGATTCACTTTTGGTTCAAGCTGGAAGTGGGCTTGCAACTTTTGGAACACCTAGTAGTCCAGGAGTTCCTGCAGATTTAACAAAACATACGCTTTTATGTGAATACAACAATGTTGAAAACTTAAAACAGTGTTTTAAAGACAGTAAGGATATCGCTTGTATTATTATTGAGCCAATTGCTGGAAATATGGGACTGGTACCAGCTAGTGCTGAGTTTTTGAAAGCTTGTAGAGACTTGTGTGATGAACATGGTGCATTACTTATTTTTGATGAAGTAATGAGTGGGTTTAGAGCCAGTTTGACTGGTGCTCATGGTATTGTTGAAACAAGTGCAGATATTGTTACTTTTGGAAAAGTAATTGGGGCAGGGATGCCTGTTGGTGCTTTTGCTAGTTCGTCAAAAATCATGGATCACTTAAGTCCAGATGGTGCAGTGTATCAAGCTGGAACATTAAGTGGAAACCCTGTTGCTATGGCTGCTGGATTAGTTAGTCTTAAAAAGTTAAAGGCAAATCCTGAAATATATGATGATTTAAGTGCAAAAGCTATTAAGTTAACACAAGGGCTGAAAAAAGTGGCGCAAGACAATAATATTCCTATGGTTGTTGATACACGTGGTAGTATGTTTGGCTTTTTCTTTAACGAAAATCAGCCAATGAATATTAAAGAAGTTGCTACCAGTGATTTTGAGAGATTTTCAACTTTTCACAGTGAAATGTTAAAAAGAGGTTTTTATTTTGCTTGTAGTCAGTATGAAACAGGTTTTATATCAACAGTTATGACCGATGATGATATTGATAATTGTATTAAAGCAGCTCACGAAGTGATGGAGATATTATGAGTGAAGAATCAAAAGAGTTAAAAGACATTGAAGAGAAGTATCTTAAAGATCCAGATGCTGTAAAACCAAAACACCAAGGTAAACTTGCCGCTTTAGATAATCTATCATTGGGGATATCTATAGTTGCAGCAATTGCTATTGGTGCAGGAGTTGGAATATTACTTAAAAAATGGACAGGGTACGATTGGACTTTATTTGTAGGTATTGCTTGGGGAGTTGCAGCTGCTGGTTTAAATATCTTTAAAGCATACAAACGAGCGCAAAAAGAGTATGAGGGTATGGAAGATGATCCAAGATATGCTCATAGAGCAAAACATGGGGATACTAAAGAAGAAATAAATAATGATTAGAAAATTTGGAAGAGTTTTTTTCTTTGTTGATTTACTTGTAATTATTTTTTGTATTGTATCCTCTAATTATCTTTGGCTTCTTAACACTCAAATTGCATTTTTTAGTACGGTTGTTATCACAATTGGTTCGTTTTTAGGATATAAAAAGAATATAGAAAAAAGAGTAAAAACTTCTAGTGAAGAAGCTCTTCTTTCTGATGATAGAGATGCAATTGATGAAATAGATGATCCCCATGATTTATACTCTGAGATTAAACAAGTAGAAGAAAAAGAACTCAGTGTTGAAGAGATCAAACAAATTTTAAAAGAAGAAAAAGCCAATGTTAAAAAGAATAGTATTAAAAATACATTCTTTTCCGCTTCTGGTTTTGCATCTGTATATAGAATTATAGGTTATGTATCTTTGGTATTTGGATTTTTTGCCTTAAAGAACAATGATTTATTTGATCCTTATTCGTACTTAGCAGGATTGTTTATAACGACATTTTGTGTGTTAACATCACTTGTAGTCTATAGAAAAGATTAGATTCCTCTAATCTATCTCTATGACTCTTATTTAAGGATAAGAGGTAAGTCTACTTGTACCTTTTGCTCTTCTGCAGTTATAATTAATGAGGAGTTATTAAAACTCTCTTCTATACTATAAAATTCCTCACTCAAGTGTCCATCACTGTTGATTTCTACAGTAATTAAAGAATACTTTTTACCTTCAATTCTAATATATTCACCAATTTTTAATTTCACCGAAGTAGAAATAACTTTGGCATTTTCAAAAGATGTATAGGTTTTATTTAATAGTTTCAAAAAGTCTGATACCATCATTTTAAATTCAGGAATAGAGGGGTCATAGTTTTTCATATAGTTAATATTACTTTTTGTTTTTTGAGTACTGATACTCAAATCAACAATAGTGAAAATATTGGCAATTTCTCCTGTTTTTGTGGAGAGTTTGTTTTCTTTCTTAACCATAGTACTTTTGTAAAGTTTGATGGTGATTTCATCATCATTGTCATATGAAACACTAATAGCATAAAAGATATAGTTCTTAAGACGAAGATTGACATAAGCTGTATTGAATCCATAAGAAGCAGATGCATATTTTAAAGCTAAGGCATAAACCTCTTTCGGTGAGATTCTATTGAGTAGAAATTGTGCTTCTTGATTTGAATAGGTGATTTTTCCTGAGTTAGAAAAAGAAATAATTGGATTTAAATCTTGTTCTACCCAGTTTTCAAAAAAATTCATATAGGTTTTTAACTTTCTACGTAATTTTTAAGGTTTTTTCCAACTTTTGGATGTTTTAATTTTTTAATTGCACTTGATTCAATTTGTCTAACTCTCTCACGAGTTACAGATAATTCTTTACCAATTTCTTCAAGTGTTCTATCACTAGAATCATGCATTAACCCAAATCTCATTCGTACAACTGCTTGTTCTCTCTCGTTTAATTGAGATAAAATTTGATCAATTTGATTCTGTAAATCTTCTTTCATGATATTGTCAATTGGAGTTGGTGCTTTTTCATCTGGAACAAAGTCACCAAATTTACCATCATCATCACTACCTATTGGAGCTTCTAAAGAAACAGGTTCTTTTGTGATTTTAATAACTTGTTTTACTTTATCTACTGGAAGTTGAACTTCTTCAGCGATTACTTCAACATCTGGCTCTTTACCATTTTCTTGAATACCTTTTCTAATGATCTTATTAATTCTATTAATTGTTTCAATCATATGAATAGGAATTCTAATGGTTCTTGCTTGATCGGCAATTGCTCTTGAAATAGCTTGTCTAATCCACCATGTAGCATAAGTAGAGAATTTATATCCCTTTTTATATTCAAACTTATCAACGGCTTTCATAAGACCAATATTACCTTCTTGGATTAAATCCAAAAATGGAAGACCTCTGTTTGTATATCTTTTTGCAATAGAAACAACAAGTCGAAGGTTTGATTTTGCCATTCTTGTTTTTGCTTCATCTGTGATTTTTTTACCACGTTTAATTTGCTCTAGAATATCTTTTAATTCTTCTGGTTCTAAATCAAAACCATCTTTAGATGCTTCTGCTGTTTGATATAGTTTTTTGATTTCCATATAAGTACTTACCATTGTAGCTTCTGGAACCATAGAAATAATTTGTGGTTTTGTTAAGTTAATAATACTTTCTAAAATCTTTTGGTGATTTTTAAGTAAAATGTCATTAAATAATGGCAATTTATATTCTAGTCTTTTAAGTTCTGCATCAAAACCTGTATCAGATTTAAGTGCAGTTTCCATTGCTTTTACGATTTCAGTAATAAGTTTAGATGTTGGTCCTAAGTCAACCAAACCTTCTTTAAGAACTTTTTTCTTAAAAGCAACAGCTAAATTGTACTGAAGTTGAACCACTTCATCATCAGAAGTCACAGCGTCTTTAGAAGTGAATTTCATCCAATCTTTTTTCGCTTTTTCAAGTACTTTAAATGCTTCGATGATTTTTTCAGCACGTTTGTCTAATTTCTTTTGTTTTGTTTTAGAAGTACTTTCTGCACTTACTGCAGCTTCAGGTTCTTCTTCTGTTGTTGTTTCAGTATCATTACTGTCAGAACTATCTTCATCATCAAAATTTTTGAATAGTTCTTTAACTTTTCGTTCTCTATTTACTAAAGGTTCTTTGTATTCTAAAATAAAATCAATGAGATATGGAACTGAACAAATTGAATCTAAAATAGTATCTTCACCCATTTCAATTCTTTTTGATATTTCAATTTCTTCTTCTTTTGTTAAAAGAGGAATTTGACCCATCTCTCGTAAATACATACGAACAGGGGAATCTGATCTACTCCATTCTAGAAGTTCTTTATTTTTAAGTAAATCAAAAACATTATCTTCATCATCTCTTAATTTGTTGATGTGATCTTGTTTTTTCTTTGCTTCTATTGCATTCATTCTTTTTGCTTGTTCTTGTGAACTAATTAGTGTCACATTAAACAGTTGAACCAACGCTAATAATTTTTTAACATTAGCTCCTGATGGAGCTTTTGGGAAAATCTTAATTGCATTTTCGTATGTTAAAATCGAGTCTTTATACTCTTTAACAGTATTTTCAATGGCTTTATTTAAATCTTTTACAGTCATTTTTAAAATTACCTTATTTGTTATATTGTGTTGTGAAAGTCAGATATTATACCCAAACTAGTTAAAATAACTATTAAAATAGTAGTTTAATTAAATATTTTTGAATTTTTAGATAAAATGCATATTTCAATTAAACAATACTTATAGTTTATGTTAAATACTAGCTATAAAAAGGACATATAGATGAACGAAATCACTGGAAAAGTTTGGAACTTCGGAGCGCATATTGACACTGATATTATTATTGCAGCAAGATATTTAAACAGTTCTGACCCAGAACATTTGGCAAAATATATCATGGAAGATGTTGACCCAGACTTTACAAGTAAAATGCAAAGAGGCGACATTATTGTTGCTGGAGAAAACTTTGGTTGTGGTAGTAGTAGAGAACACGCACCAATTGCTTTAAAAGCTGCAGGAATAGCTGCTGTAATTGCACCGTCATTTGCAAGAATTTTTTATCGAAATGCATTTAACATGGGCTTACCAATTTTTGAATTACCTGAATCTTTAGATATTAAAGAAGGTGAAAAAATTTCCATTAATTTGGATAATGGAACAATCATTAATTTAACGACAAAAAAAGAATATAAATTTACTGCTATCCCTGAGTTTATGCAAGAGCTAATTGCAACGGGTGGATTAATTAATTATGCTAAAAAAGAAATGGAAGAAGGAAAGTAATAATGAAGGAATATAATATTTCGATAATCAAAGGTGATGGGATTGGTCCTGAAATCGTTGATGAAGCGATAAAAGTACTTGATGCTGTTTCTTATGAATGTAACTTTCATTTAAATTATAAAGAATATTTAATGGGTGGAATTGCCTATGATGTAACAGGTAACCCTTTACCCCAAGAAACCATAACAGGTGTTATTAACTCTGATGCTTGTCTTTTTGGAGCAATTGGTGGAGCTAAATGGGATAAATTACCAAGAGATTTAAGACCAGAATCTGGACTACTTAGATTTAGAAAAGAATTGGCCGTTTTTGCAAATCTTAGACCTGCTGTTATTTATGATGAGCTTGTTAATGCTTCAACACTTAAAGCTGAAGTAATTGAAGGTGTTGACTTAATGGTTGTGCGAGAATTAATTGGTGGAATTTACTTCGGTGAACCTCGTGCTAATGATGGTCAGACAGCTTATAATACTATGGTTTATACAAAAGATGAAATTGTTAGAATTGCTAAAGTAGCATTTGATCTTGCTATGAAAAGAAGTCGAAAACTATGTTCTGTTGATAAAGCAAACGTACTTGAAGTAAGTCAACTTTGGAGAGATACTGTTGAAGAAATTGCAGTAGATTATCCAGAAGTAGAATTATCTCATATGTATGTGGACAATGCAGCTATGCAATTAGTACGAAACCCTAGACAATTTGATGTTATTTTAACTGGAAATATTTTTGGAGATATCTTATCTGATACTGCTTCAATGGTTGTTGGATCTATTGGATTATTACCAAGTGCTAGTACGGGTGAAAAAACTGCAATTTATGAACCTATTCATGGTAGTGCTCCTGATATTGCTGGTCAAGGTATTGCAAACCCAATTGCAACAATGGAAAGTGCTGCTATGATGCTTAGATACTCACTTGGTGAGTCTAAAGCTGCTGATTTAATTGAACTTTCAATTAAAAAAGCACTTCAAGATGGTTATCGAACAAAAGATTTAGCCTCTTACGATGCAAAACACGTTGTAACAACAGCCGAAATGGGTGAAATTGTTGCAAACTATATTCACAAACTAAAATAATATTATTAATAAGTAAAGTTCTAAACTTTACTTATTAAACTACTTTTCTTCTTTAAATTATAATTTCTTACTTTTTGTTATTATTTTTTTATCTGCTATAAGCATATAAATGATAATATTATATTACCAAATTAAGTAATAGGTGAATATTCAATACCCCACTTCTTATTTAATTTGGTATTATATAATTAATTTGGAGATTATTATGTCTGACAAAAAATTTAGGCTTGTTACTCGAAGTGATATGGATGGTTTGGTATGTGGAACACTACTGAAGTATCTGGGCATTATTGATGAAATTACTTTTGTTCACCCAAAAGATATGCAAGATGGTAAAATCAAACTTACCCAAAGTGATATTACAACGAACCTACCATATGTGGAAGGTGTTTATTTATCCTTTGATCATCATCACAGTGAAGAAATTAGAAATGAAAAAAAAGACAATCATATTATTGATTCAGAGGCCCCTAGTGCAGCTGAAGTAGTCTATCAATATTATGGTGGAGATGAAAAATTTCCTTCAACTTTTAGAGATATTATGGATGCTTCTAATAAAGCTGATTCGGCTGCTTTTTCCAAAGAAGATATTTTAAACCCACAAGGTTGGGATTTATTAAGTTTCTTAATGGATAGTAGAACGGGGCTTGGTAGATTTAGAGACTTTGGTGTATCTAATTATCAACTTATGATGGATTTAATTGATTATTGTGCTTCACATACTATTGAAGATATTTTAAAACTGAATGATGTTAATGAAAGAGTTAAATTATATTTTAAATATGAAGAAGAATTTAAAAACCAGTTAGAGCGATGTTCTACTGTATATGATAATTTAATTCTAATTGATTATAGAAATGAAGAAATTATTTATCCTGGAAATCGATTTATGATTTATGCAATGTATCCTGAAGTGAATATTTCTATTCATGCAATTTGGGGTAGAGATAAACAAAATGTAGTTTATAGTACTGGAAAATCAATTATTAATAAAACATCTAATACTAATGTTGGAGAGTTGATGTTAAAACATGGAGGTGGTGGACATATCGCTGCTGGTGGTTGTCAACCAAGCCATGATGATGCTGAAACTGTATTAGAAGATTTAATCACGACTATTAACGCTGACGGATAAACACTTAATAAACGGTAATTAATATAACTGTAATTACCGTTTCTTTTATTTCAATTGATCTTTTATTTTGTCAAAAAAAACTTCAAAACTTGAAAGTTCCAAATCTGAATCTCTTTGTTTTTTACCCCACATAGGTTCAGGGAAATATGAATCTTCTTTAAATCGTGCCATGATATGAAAATGAACATGGGGCACATAATTTCCAAATGAAGCTATATTAATCTTCTCAGGTGAAAAATAGCTGAGCATTTCTTTCTCAATTAAATCTAAAGTATTCCATATTTGTTGTTTTGTTTCTTTTGGACATTCACTAAATTCTTTATAGCTTTTTTGTGTAAAAATTTTCAACCAAGGTATTTCACTGTTTTCAATTTCTATTCTTATTAAATCGTTTTTGTATATTATTGTATCTTTCATATTTTCCTATAGTTTATAGATTGTTAAAATCAACTGTTATCTCATCTTTTTGTTCTTCAGATAAATGTTTATCTGCATACTCTAAGTGTAGTTCTTGATCAACGAAAAATTTAACCAAGTCTTTATCCAAGTCTCCGTCTTTTACCATAAAGGACAAAATTCTTAAAGAAGTATTTAAAGAGTTTGCTTTTTTATAAGGACGATCATTGGCTGTCAAGGCTTCAAATACATCAGCAACTGCTAAAATCTTATCTTCTAAGGTCATAGGAAGGTCCATGATCTCAGGGGCACCATAACCGCCACCTTTTACTTTTTTGTGGTGAGATGCAGCGACCACGGGAAGTCTTTTGAGTTTTTTAGGAAATGGCAAGGCATTTAACATATTATAAGAAACAGTAACATGATTGTTTATGACCAGTCTTTCTTCTTGAGTTAATGTACCTTTTCTAATACATAAGTTATATACTTCATTTGGTGAGAGTAAATTTACTGTTTCATTATTAATGAGTAATTCTTTTTTTGCAATTTCTTCTATTCGAGCAACTTTTTCATCTTCCATAAACTCGCCACCAGTATTACATGTAATAATGAATTGGAGATCATCATCAAAACTTGCTTTTTGTTTTTCGTAGTTTTGAAGTAGGGCTTGTTTTTCATTATCATCTTTGGCTGATACTAAAGCTTTTAGATATTCAATTTCTAAATCTCTCATAACCAATTCAAATTTAGTTTTAACCGTATTAATTCGATCATAAATAGTTTCAAGTTTGGTTGCTTTATCCACAACATATTCGGGAATTACAATTTTCCCAATATCATGTAACCAAGCAGCTCTACTTAACATGGTTAATTCATCTTCACTATAATGGATATCATTATATACATCTTTGTCTGCATTGATAGCTTTGACTATCATTCCTGCAACTTCAGCGACTCTATTGATATGTCCACCAGTATACAGTGACTTCTCTCCAATAGCAGTTGCAATTGATTTAATAAACGCATCCAATAAGTTTTCAAGTCCAGCTATTAGTCTATTGTTGGTAATGGCAACTGCTGCTTGAGACGACATAGACTGAATTAGTTTTTTATCTTCTTGAGTAAAAGAAATGGTATTTCCAAAATTGTCTTGTTTGTTTAATAATTGAAGCACTCCAATAACATCATTCTCATGATCTTTCATGGGAATGACTAACATTGATTTAGTTCGATAACCTGTACTTTCATCAAACTTTTTGGTACCTTCAAAATTAAAACCTTCTGCTTCATAAACATCGGGAATATTAATTAGTTTCCCTTCTAAAGCACAAACAGCAGCAACCATTTCGTTATTGGGACTGCCATCTTCGTTGTGCAAGTTTAATGCAGGCCAAGTAATTTCACCTTGTGTTCCACCCATTTTAATTTCCAATGAGTCAGTTTGTACCACAGTGAATTTTAATTGTTTTTCATCTTCAGTTAAAAGATATAAAGTTCCTCCATCTGCATCAGTGAAGTGTTTTGCACCTAACATGATTTTTTCCATTAAAACGTCAAAGTTCTTCTCACTTGTTAAAGAACTTCCTATTTCAACAAGATCATCTATTTCTTTTTGTTGTGTAAAGGCTGTTTTTTTAGTATAGGCTTGGTATTCATTGGATAAAGATATTACATCATTATCTTCTAGAATTTTTCCTTCATTTATCAATAAATTAAAAGTATCAATTTCTTTTACTATTTCATCTTTGTACGCAGGTTTGACATGATTGATATATACTCTTACATCATCACGGTTTAGTAATGTTAATTCTTCTTTTAAAAGCTGTGGCGTTAAATGTTTACTTAACAATGCCAATTCATCAAATTTGGAAGGAAAAGAAACATCTACAATGACTGATTGAATAGATTTGTTATTATTAACTTCTTCCCAAATAGAGTCACATTTATAAGTATCAGATGTAAAAAGTGTAGCATTGTCATTTTTTGTGATAACAAAACCACAACTTGAAGTTGTATGATTATTTAAAATAGGTTTGATTTTTGTATTATCTTCTAAGATAACTTCTTTTCCAATTTCAAGCTCAACGAATTGAATGGTATTTTCTTTCTTTTTAATTAAGTTTATTTCATAAAAATCAGGCCAAACATCGCTATTAAAAATGTGCTTATTTAAATTTTCTATGGTTTCTTTTAAGGCAAAAATTTTAATAGGTTTTTCCCGTTCCTCAAAGTAAGCATCAATTAAAAAAGGAATATCACTTATATGATCTAAATGTGAGTGAGAAAGGAATATATTATCAATATCTACGGAGTTACTTGCTAAGGGTCTTATTATATTACCTGCATCTATTACAGTGGTTTGATTGATTTGAAGACAGGTAGTTCCAAGGCCAAAACCTTTTCCCCCATGAGCTCCAAGTATTTTAATCGAATTAATCATTTTTGATTGGTTGTTCATATTTTCTCCGTTAATTGTTTAGTATATCAAATTAACCTTGTATTCATTATAACTGCAAAGGGGCGTGGATATCTTTAAAGTAAATTTAAGCGATATTTTCATATAATCCAAATCCATTTTTCAACCATTGAAGAAATTTTTATAAAATATTTTGTGATTTTATAAAGAGTTGGTAGGAACAGGAAAAAAGCGGACAAACTAAATCTACTTGATTTGGGTATGTTTGAGCTTGATTCCACCGATTTCTATAGTACGCTATAGATGATGTCGGCGCGAACTTCAAAAAAGCATTAGTTTGCTTTTTTCACGTAGTTCTTGCCTGTTGAGATTTGGCAATAAACACAAAGGAAAGCATGATGAAAGTTAGAGCTTCAGTTAAGAAAATGTGTGACAAATGTATAATTGTCAAAAGAAGAGGGGTCGTTAGAGTAATCTGCGAAACTAAAAAACACAAACAAAGACAAGGATAAAATAACATGGCAAGAATAGCAGGTGTTGATTTACCAAATAAAAAGAGAATGGAGTATGCTTTAACATACATTTTTGGTGTAGGTTTACATAACTCTAGATTAATCTTAAACGCTGTTGGAATTGATTTCAACAAAAGAGCTCACGAGCTTACAGAAGATGATGCAGCAGCAATCAGACTTGAATTACAAAAAAACTATATGGTTGAAGGTGATTTAAGAAAAAAAGTAGCTATGGATATCAAATCATTAATGGACTTAGGTTCATACAGAGGTTTAAGACATAGAAAAGGCTTACCGTGTAGAGGGCAAAAGACAAAAACTAATGCTCGAACTAGAAAAGGTAAGAAAAGAACTGTTGGCGCAGCGAGCAAGTAAGGATAACTGATGGCAAAAAGAAAAGTAACTAGAAAAAAAGTTGTTAAGAAAAATATTGCTGACGGTATCGTACATATCGCTGCATCGTTCAACAACACAATGGTAACTATCACTGATAGATCTGGTAATGCAATTACATGGTCAAGTGCTGGTAACTTAGGTTTCAAAGGTAGTAAAAAATCTACTCCTTTTGCTGCACAAGCTGCAGTTGAAGATGCTTTGAAAAAAGCAATGGAACATGGGATTAAAAATGTTGGTATTAAGATTCAAGGACCTGGTTCTGGACGAGATACTGCTGTTAAAGCTGTAGGAGCATACGAAGGTATCAGAGTTGCATGGCTTAAGGATGTTACACCATTACCACATAATGGTTGTAGACCTCCTAAACGAAGAAGAGTGTAAGGAGCTAGGTATGGCAAGATATAGAGGACCAGTAGAAAAAATAGAAAGAAGACTTGATGCAGATCTTGGCCTTAAAGGTGAAAGAAGACTTGCAGGTAAAAGTGCTTTAGAAAAAAGACCATTCCCTCCAGGACAACATGGACAACGAAGAACTAAGATTTCTGAGTATGGTTTACAATTAAGAGAAAAGCAAAAAGCTAAGTACCTTTATGGCGTTTCTGAAAAGAAGTTTAGAGCTTACTTTAAAGAAGCAGTAAGAAGAGATGGAAATACAGGTGAAAACCTTATTACATTAATCGAACAAAGATTAGACAATGTTGTTTACAGAATGGGATTTGCTACAACTAGAGCATTTGCTAGACAAATTACAACACACGGTCACATCTTAGTTGATGGTAAAAAAGTTGATATCCCTTCTTATGTTGTTAAACCAGGACAAAAGATTGAAATCAAAGAAAAATCTAAATCAAATCCTCAAATTGTTAGAGCTATTGAATTAACTGGCCAAACTGGAATTGTTGAGTGGGTTGATGTTGAAAAAGATAAAGTATTTGGTATTTTCACAAGAGTTCCAACTAGAGAAGAAGTTGTTATCCCTGTTGAAGAGAGATTAATCGTAGAGTTATATTCTAAATAAGCATAGGACTAAAGCATATGAAAAAATTTGCAGATACACCATTTTTACCTACTGAAGTTGAAATTGAAGCGATTAGTGAAACAGAAGCTAAAATAACGGCATATCCATTTGAAAGTGGATTTGCTATTACTTTAGCTCATCCTTTAAGAAGACTTCTTTTAAGTAGTTCAGTTGGTTGCGCACCAATCGCTGTTAAAATTGAAGGTGCGAGTCATGAATTTGACTCTTTAAGAGGTATGCTAGAAGATATTGCTATTTTTATAATTAATCTTAAAAATATCAAATTTAAAATTATCGGTGATCAAGAACAAGTTGAAGTTGAGTATTCATTTGATGGACCTAAAGAAATTAAAGGTGCAGACTTAGTAAATTCTGAAGTAGAAATTGTAAGTCCAGATGTTCATTTAGCAACAATTAATAGTGATTGTAACTTAACTTTTTCAGTAATCATTCAAAAAGGAATTGGTTATATGCCTTCTGAAGATATCCGAGATATCGTTGGAACTGACTATATTCCTATTGATGCATTTTTTACTCCGGTAAAAAAAGTAGTTTATGATATTGAAAAAATGTTAGTTGAAGATAATCCTAACTTTGAAAAAGCTGTATTTAATGTGCAAACAAATGGACAAATTTCTCCAATTGATGCATTTAAAGAAGCGGTTTCTGTTATGTACAGTCAAATGTCTGTGTTTAACAAAGTTTTTGATTTATCTGAAGTAACTATAAGTGAAACTACTGATGATACAGTTGAATTAAAAGATTTAGTTGTAAAAATTGAAGATTTAAATTTAAGTGCTAGAAGTTTCAACTCTTTAGATAGAGCTGGATTAAAATTCCTTGGTGAATTAGCACTTATGAGTGAAGTGGAAGTTAAGAATATTAAAAATCTTGGTAAAAAATCTTTTGATGAAATTAGTGATAAACTAGAAGCATTAGGTTTTCCAATTGATAGTACTCTTCCAGAAAATGTTGCATCAGCTTTAAGAAAAAAGCTTGAGCAATTAAAAGCGTAATAAAAGGTTTAATATGAGACATAAGCATGGATATAGAAAGTTAAATAGAACTTCTTCTCATAGAAAAGCATTGCTAAAAAATATGGCAATTGCTTTAATTGAAAGAGAAAAGATCGAAACTACAGTTCCAAAAGCAAAAGAACTACAAAGATATATTGAAAAATTAGTAACAACATCTAGAAATGCTGATTTAAATACTCACAGAATAGTATTTGCATCATTACAAAGTAAAGAAGCTACTAAAAAAATAATTAATGATATCGCACCAAAGTATGTAGATAGAAAAGGTGGATATACTTCTATTGTTAAGACAAGAATTAGAAGAGGTGATGCTACAATGATGGCATTCATTTCATTCGTATAATCTGACTTTACAATGATTTGAAAAGGGTCACTGGTTTCCAGTGACCCTTTTTTTTACTTCAGCTTTTCCCACTTTCTTATAAATAAACAATGATATTATAAAAATATATACTACTCTAGAGTTAAAGTTGAAAAGATAATATCTAATTGCTCATAATATGAGGTATAGTCTATACTATCCTCCACTTTTGAAGCCGACTCAATCTCTTTACTGATCATGTACACATCATCAAGCAGTAAGTTCCCAGAGCTTCCTTTTAAGTCATTTGCGCAAGCCTGAATACACTTATAATCATTTTCTTCAATAGCAAGTGCCAGTTTTTTTAAGATATCTTGGGATGTTTTGACAAAAACTTTAAATATTAGCGTTAAATCTTCTTCATTAAAATCAAGTTTTTGCATAAGTGTTTGTTTACTTATCACATAAGCCATAATTAGTGTACCTTTAATGTAAAAAAAAATTATTATTTTCAATTGTAACACAAATGTTTCGAAAAAATACTTAAACATTTTTAGGAGATTTTATACATTTGTTGATATTAGTAAAATAGCATAAATATTATTTATGTTTTAATCATGTTTATAGTATAATATTTGGCAATTTATACATGGAATTAGGAGCTATATTGATCACACTAAAAGAAGCGCTTACACTTAGTAGCACTGAACTAGATACTTTAAGAGATGATTTAAATAAGAAAATTGAAGATAATAAAAATTTAGGTGCTTATGTTGAGCAGTTAACCAACAGTGAGATAAGTGTTGCTGGTACTGGTGTACCAATTGCAATCAAAGATAATATTAATGTTAAAAACCAACATGTTACGTGTGGAAGTAATATACTTCAAGGGTATAACTCACCTTACAACGCAACAGTTATTGATAATTTAGAAAAAGCAGGTTTAAGTGCATATGGTCGTACAAATATGGACGAATTTGCTATGGGAAGTTCAACAGATACTTCTTGTTATGGAAAAACTTTAAATCCACTTGATAATGATAAAGTACCAGGTGGAAGTTCAGGTGGAAGTGCTGCTGCCGTTGCAGCTGGAATAGCAATAGCAGCTCTTGGAAGTGATACTGGTGGAAGTATTAGACAACCTGCTGCTTATTGTGGTGTGGTTGGAATGAAACCTACTTATGGAAGAGTGAGTCGATATGGAATTAGTGCCTATAGTTCATCTTTAGATCAAGTTGGACCTATTACTCAAAACGTTGAGGATGCAGCAATTTTATATGATATTATTTCTGGACACGATCCTAAAGACTCAACCAGTGCTGATGTTGAAAAAACTCCAGTTACTCCAAATTTAAATGCAGATAAGAAACTTACAATTGCAGTAATTGATAATTACATTACACAAGCAAGTGATGAAGTAAAAAAAGGTTTTGAAGTGGCACTTAAAGCACTTGAAAATGCTGGTCACAAAATTATACATAAAAATATGGTAGATACTTCAAAAATTCTTTCTTCATATTATATCGTAGCAACTGCTGAAGCCAGTGCTAACCTAGCTCGACTTGATGGGGTTCGATATGGAAATAGAAAAGGTGATTCTGGACTTAAAGATATGTATATTCAAACCAAATCTCAAGGTTTTGGAGATGAAGTTCAAAAAAGAATTTTACTTGGATCTTTTGTTTTAAGTTCAGGTTATTATGATGCTTATTATATCAAAGCACAAAAAGTTAGACATTTAATCAAAGATGAATATTCAAAAATATTTGAAGAAGCAGATTTGATTTTATCGCCAGTTGCACCAACAACTGCACCAAAATTTGGAAGTTTTAAAACTTCATTAGAAATGTACTTAAGCGATATATATACTATATCTGTAAACCTAGCAGGACTTCCAGCTATTTCATTACCTGTTTCAAATGACAAAGATGGAATGCCAGTAGGATTACAATTAATCGGTCAAGCGTATGATGAACAAACTGTGTTTGATGGTGCGTTGAGTTTAGAAAAAGCTGTTGCTTATAAAAAAGCATAACAATTTATTTATTATTGTGAGGAATATAAATGAGAATTAGAAAAAGAGCATTAACGTTTGAAGACGTATTATTAGTACCAGCAAAGTCTGAAGTATTACCAAGAGAAGTAAGTTTAAAAACTCAATTAACAAAAAACATTACACTAAATGTTCCTTTTGTAAGTGCAGCTATGGATACTGTAACTGAATACCAAGCAGCTATTTCAATGGCTAGACTTGGTGGTATTGGAATCATCCATAAAAACATGGATATTGAAGCACAAGCTTTACAAGTTAAAAAAGTTAAAAAATCAGAATCAGGAATGATTATTGACCCAGTTACAGTTACAAAAGAGCAAACATTACAAGATGCTGAAGATATTATGGCATCTTATAAAATTTCTGGTGTTCCTGTTGTCGATGATGACAACAATCTTTTAGGAATCGTTACAAACAGAGATATGCGTTTTACAAAAGACTTTTCTGGAAAAGTTGAAGAAAAAATGACTATGATGCCGCTAATCACGGCTAAAGAGGGTACTACTCTTGAAGATGCAGCTGAGATTATGCATGCAAACAAAATTGAAAAACTTCCTATTGTTGATGGAACTAAATTAATAGGACTTATTACGATTAAAGATATCAACAAAAAAAGAGAACATCCAAATGCAAACAAAGATGACCTTGGAAGATTAAGAGTTGGTGCAGCAATTGGTGTTGGACAACTTGATAGAGCAACAGCACTTGTTGAAGCTGGTGTTGATGTTCTTGTTCTTGATTCTGCTCATGGACATTCTAAAGGTATTTTAGATTCAGTTGCTGTTATCAAAAAAGCACTAAACGTAGATGTAATTGCTGGAAACGTTGCAACTGCTGAAGCAACTTTAGCGTTAATTGAAGCTGGAGCAGATGCTGTTAAAGTAGGAATTGGACCAGGTTCTATTTGTACAACTAGAATCGTTGCAGGTGTTGGGGTTCCTCAAATTTCTGCTATTGATGAGTGTGCCATTGAAGGTGCTAAACATGGAGTACCTGTAATTGCTGATGGTGGTATCAAGTATTCTGGTGATGTTGCAAAAGCCTTAGCAGTTGGTGCATCTTGTGTAATGATGGGATCAGCGTTGGCTGGTACTGATGAATCTCCAGGTGAGTTGATTTTATTCCAAGGAAGAAAATTCAAATCATACAGAGGAATGGGTTCTATTGGAGCTATGACTAAAGGAAGTACTGATAGATATTTCCAAGAAGGAACGGCTGCAGATAAACTGGTACCTGAAGGAATTGAAGGACGAGTAGCTTATAGAGGAAGTATTTCAGATATCATTCATCAAATGGCTGGTGGATTAAGATCATCTATGGGATACCTAGGAAGCTCTACAATCACTATATTCCAAGAAACAGCAGAGTTTGTTGAGATTACGAGTGCAGGGCTTAAAGAGTCTCATGTGCATGATGTGACGATAACGAACGAAGCACCAAACTACCACGTATAAAAAGGGGGAGTAAAGCATCATCTTTTTGCTTTACTCTGCGTTAAAGATTGAATTTTAATGCTCACGTACTTGATGTACGCTGCGCTTAAAATTCAATCTTCGCCTTGATTAAAACTAAAATCTACTACTTCCATCCAGTTTTTACTAACATAAAATATTATTAAACAGTTATTATTTACTAACAATATGCTAGAATTTCTTTTTTAGAATTAAATAATAATATTAAGGCTAAATATGGATATATTAATAATTATACTACTGATTTTTATCGTTTTCATTGATGCTGTTTCATTATATAAACTATATGAGAATATTGTACTTTTTACTTTTTCTGAAGTTGTTGCAAAAACTCTTTTTATACTATTTATTCCCTTTTTTGGAGGTCTATTTATTTTATATCAAATTGCACAGTTTTATAAAAATAATAGAAAAAACTCTGGTGGAGAAGAACTTGGTAGCGATGTGATTTGGTATTATAATATTTGGCCTTATTACTCCTCTGCATATAGTGAATCACATAGTTCAGATACATCACCTAGTTCTGATGACTCTTCCTCTACGGCTTCAGATTATGGTTCTTCTGATGGAGGGGCAGGTTCAGGTGATTAGGAATAAAATGGAACATCTCTTTAATTTAATAGGAATCATCATTATGCGAAAATTTAAAATATTTATATTATGTGTATTTATATTTCCCACGCTAATATTTTGTTCTGATATTGGTGGTGCACCAAAACATTCCGAAATAATTGGTTTTTGGAAAATGGTTAATAATAAAAACTTAGAAAATAAGAATAAAGTAAATCCATGGCCTCTTCCCTATCAATGGTTTGCCTTTTATAAAAATGGTGATTTTTACTCTATGATGAGTTCAAAAGATGAAAATCTTTCAATAAATGATTTGGAAGAAACATTTTCTATATTAAAAAAAGAAGCACCAACTTATAACTTAAAGGGTCAATTTATATCTATAAAATATCCTAATCTGAAAAATTCTTATCAATTATGGGGTATTAATATTTTTAGAAAAGATATTAATAAAAATATAAAAAAAGGTGATTTAGTGATGAGTTTAGCACGTGCTAAAGATGGAAAAGCAATTTATTATAGATTAATGAGAAAAATAAAATAATATTTAATAAATATAACAAAGCCTAAATTTACACCTCAGGGAATAATGGAGTTTGACCCCAGTTCCTACTGATTATTTATCTGACTAACTTACTTAGTGACAATAAGGAC
>MAAG01000046.1 GCA_002163065.1 Arcobacter sp. 31_11_sub10_T18 | reverse complement strand
TATTTGTAGGAGTTCAGTATCATCCTGAATTTGATAATAAACAGATGATATCTACATATAATCGTTTGCATGATTTACTTTTAAAAAGTGAATATTTTTCTAATAGTTCGGAGCATTTAAATGCAGTTACTGCTTTAGAGAATGAAATAAAGAAAAACGAGGACGCTTTTTATAACAATGAGAAGTATCGTTTATTGGAAATTAAAAATTGGCTGGACACTTTATAGGTACTTTATAATAATTAGAAATATATATGTAAACACATATTAAAAAGGAGATAAGTATTGAAGATGAAGGAAGTTATTGAATGTAATATTCAAGAGTAAAATTTAACTAAAATAAGGAAAAAGAATGAGTACAAATCATATTGATCAAGAATATTTAGCTAAAAGACAATTAAAAAAAGGAACAGCAGGTTGGATGCTGTTAGCAGGTTTAGGAATTTCCTATGTAATCTCAGGAGACTTCGCAGGATGGAACTTCGGTATTGCTGAAGCTGGATGGGGTGGATTTGCAATCGCTGCAGTGGCCATGGCTATTATGTATATTTGTCTGGTATTATCTCTTGCTGAAATGTCAGCAGCAATTCCAGCAGCAGGTGGAGGATATAGTTTTGCTAGACAAGTAATGGGACCAGCGGGTGGTTATTTAACTGGATTTGCCATACTCATAGAGTATGCTCTAGCACCTGCGGCGATTGTTATATTTATAGGCTCCGCTGTTGAAGCCTTGCTGGGTATTAATGGACCGATGGTTTATGCCATATTTTATGCTGTTTTTATTGCCATTCATTTATATGGTGTAGGTGAAGCACTTAAATCTATGATGGTAATTAGTGCACTGGCTGTATTTGCAATTGTTGCAACTGCTGTGGCACTTCTTGGAAGCTTTGATGTGAATAATTTATTTGATATTGCTGTATCAGCGGATGCTGCAGGGGCGAGTGAAATATTACCATTTGGTTGGTACGGTGTTTGGGCTGCATTACCATTTGCTATGTGGCTATTTTTAGCAGTTGAAGGTGTTCCTTTAGCAGCTGAAGAAGCAGAGAATCCAGCAAAAGATGTTCCTAAAGGAATTATTGGAGCAATGATATTTTTACTTTTTACTGCTGTTTTAGTTGTATTTTTAACAGCAGGTGCTGCTGGATCTGAAGTGATTGGAAAAAGTGCAGTACCTTTAGTTGATGCACTTAACTTAAGTGGTCATGGTTCATTAGCAACTGTTGTAAATGTATTGGGACTTGCAGGTTTAATTGCATCGTTTTTCTCAATTATTTATGGATACAGTCGATTGGTATTTGCTCTATCACGAGCAGGATACTTACCACAGTTTTTATCTCTTACAAGTAAAAGAAAAGCTCCAACATGGGCTTTAGTAATTCCAGGTGTATTAGGATTTGCAGCTTCTTTAACTGGTGAAGGTGACTTGATGTTAGGTATGGCTGTTGTGGGTGCAACTATTTCATATGCCTTAATGTCTTTGAGTCATATTATGTTACGAATTAAACAACCTGATATGCCTAGACCGTATAAAACTCCAGGTGGAGTTATGACATCTGGGTTATCATTGGTATTATCTCTTGTTGCTTTAACAGGTGTATATGCTTATGATCCAAAAGCGTTTTATTATACAATTGTGTTGTATATTATTGGTGCTCTTTACTATTTCTTATATAGTAAAAATAGACTGGTAGCTAAAACTGCAGAAGAAGAATTTGATATGTTGGCGCAAGCTGAATCAGATTTAGACAATGCTGATGATGCTGATTTAGATGGTGCTATTCCTGTACCTCTTAGAAACTCTTAATTTCTAAAACTTTTTCAAATACATTCCCATTTATTTGGGGATGTTATTTGGATAATTTGAGCGATTTAATCCTGAAGTATATATATTATCCACTAAAAACCATTCCTAAAATATTATTATTTAATGTGAAAAAACACTATTAGTACATTAAATTGTTGTATACTAAAAACAAAAAGAATTTAAATGAAAAAGTTTAGTAGTTTAAAAATTTTATATATAGATGATGATGACAGTGTTAGAAAAAGCGCAATTGAGCTTTTGGAATTTTACTTTGATACCATTTATCAAGCTCATGATGGCTTGAGTGGGATTGAGATGTATAAAGAGCACAAGCCAGATATAATCATCACCGATATTCATATGCCAAATTTAAATGGTCTTGACATGGTAAGACAAATAAGAACTGAAGATACAGAGACCAAGATTATTGTTATGACAGCATTCCTGAAAACTCCCTATTTACTTGAAGCAATGGATTTGGGTTTAATAAAATATTTAGTGAAGCCAGTTATGGAAAATGAATTATTAATCACATTGAAATCATGTGTAACTGATGTAAACGAAAAAAAGAATGTCTTTAATTTAGGAAGTGGATATAAGTTTGATACTCTAAATAATAATCTTTTTCTTAATAATGAACAAGTTTTTCTTTCAAAAAAAGAACATGTTTTTCTAAAAAAACTACTCATAAACCATGACAGAGTAGTGACATATAATGAATTAGCCAGTAGTGTTTGGGATGGAATAATGAGTGAAGATGCCATTCGCTCAATTGTTAAAGATATTAGAAAAAAAGTCACAAAACAAGTAATTAAAAATGTCTCGGGCATTGGATATAAAATCGTACTAGAGGATGATTAATGTTCCGAAGTATTTTTTTTGTTTTACTATTTGTTTCTTCTATAAGTGCAAATTATCTTAAAAATATTTCAATACTGGAAATAGATAATAATAACACAACATTTGAAAATATAAAAAACTCCAATAAATTTCAAAAAGTCACCTTGCCATTAATAAAACATACAAATAAATCCTATTTCATAAAATTTAACTTGGATGAAACATCGTTCAATGAAGAAGAATATATAGTAAGTTTCACTTCTTTTTTCAGCAATCTAAGCTTAGAAGACAAGTATTCTTTAGATGAAAATATATTCATTGGACAGTCAATTATTACCTTAAATTCTCAGAATATCCAAGAAACTTTTTTTCTAAAGCTTGAAAACACGCATGGATATATGAATCTTGATATTGATGTGACCCCTACAAAAGAGTATATTTCAAATATGGTGTTAATAAAAATGTTTCAATCACTTGCCTATGGAATCGTTCTTGCAAGCTGTCTCACCTACTTAATCTTCTATTTCTTTAATGGGAAAAAAAGCTATTTATATTACTCTCTGACACAACTACTTATACTAGGGATTATAATATATGAAATAAATATCTTTCCTAAAAATAATGCTTACATTGAATTAACTCTTTTTTATTTATTTTCATTATTTTCAAATCTTTTTGTACAGTATTTTTTTCATACAAAAAATGAACATTCTTTTTTCCATGTTCTACTAAAATACATCATTTATATAAATACACTAATTTTTCTAATTGCTATTGTATTTGAGAATAATACCCTATATAATTATTTACCTTATTCAAGTTCTTGGATTATATATTTAATTATTGCAGTGATATCTTTAACTAAAGGAAATAAAGCTGCAGTTTTCTTTTTACTTGGATGGTTTGTTCTTGTATTTTCTTTTTTTACAACAGAACTGTGCCTCTTATATTTTGAAAAAGAGTTCATATCTACTTTTGAAATCTTATTTCACTTAGTGGTACCTTTTCAATCACTGGTATTGGTTTTTGCATTGTCCTACAAATTTAAATTAATGAAAAAAGGATATATTAATCAACGTGAAATTATACATCATCAAAACAAATTAGCCTCAATGGGGGAAATGATTGAAAATATTTCCCATCAATGGAAACAGCCCCTTACTCAATTGTCCTATGTTTTAATGACTATTAAAACAGCCTTTAAACACAATAAATTATCATTGGAATATTTAGAAAACAAAACAGAAGAAGCTTCCAATCAAATAAAATTTATGTCAAATACCATTACAGACTTTTCAGATTTTCTTAGTTTGAAAAAAGAAAAAGAATCATTTTTTATTGTTGATGAGATTTATCGCGTCATTTCTTTAATCCAAGACAGTTTTACATTTTTTTCTATCAAGATTGAAGTAAATAGCGATAAAAATCATTTACTTCTAAACTATAAAGGTGAATTGACACATGTAATTTTTAATTTATTAAATAATTCAAAAGATGCATTTTCAAAAAAACAGGTCAAAAATCCAAAAATCACAATAAACATAAAAAAAGTCAATAGTAATATACTGATTTTCATAGAAGATAATGCAGGAGGAGTGGATGAAAATATTGTAAAAGAGATCTTTCAACCTTATTTTACCACAAAAGAAAATGGTCTAGGAATAGGTCTATACATGTCAAGAAAAATAATAGAGGAAAGTATTTTTGGAAATCTGTCTTTTAAAAATAAAGACGAAGGTGCAGAGTTTTGTATTGCTGTGCCTTTGAATTTTTAATAGTAGTGAATATGTACCAATAAAGATATTGCTGATAAGAAAATTAAATCGAATTAGTGAAATTTATTCATTTAACTTGTGTGATTTCAGTAGTAAGTAAACTCCAATTATAGTAGCCATAAAAGAAGCTAGAAACACTCCAATTTTAACTGCAGCAATGATGGCTTCATCATCAAAAGCCAAGTGGGTAATAAAAACAGACATGGTAAAACCAATTCCCCCTATAAACCCAATAGCAAGCACTTCATTCCAGCTAATATGTTTAGGTAGTTTTACCAGTTTAAGTTTTGCAGCATAGTAGGTAAATCCAAATATACCAAGTGGTTTACCAATAAGTAAACCAAAAAAGACTCCTAAAACAATCATGATATTATCAGAAACATAAGAAAAATCTAAAACAACGCCCGCATTAGAGAATGCAAATAAAGGCATAATAACAAAGGCACTAAAACCATGTAAATTATGCTCTAGTCTTAGAAGTGGATTTTGCACTTTATCGTAACCATAAGAGATATGCTCTAAAGCATCAATTTGATCATCATTTATGATGGGTTTTTTATCTATATTTGTTTCAAACTTGGCTAAAAACTTTTTAGTCTTTTTTACAAATTCCTTTTCTTTTATTTTTGACTTAATAGGAATTGCAAATGCTAAAAGTACTCCTGCAATTGTCGCATGAACTCCAATATTATGTATATATATCCAAAGAAATACACCTAAAATAAGATAGGGAATTAAGGATTTTACACCATTAAGATTTAGCATCCAAATAAGCAAATAGACAATAGTTACATGCATAAGATAAGCGTATTGTAGTTCGTCCGTATATACTGATGCCACAACAATTACAGCACCCAAGTCATCAACAACAGCTAATGTAACCAAAAACAATTTAACAGAAGAGCTTACCCTTTTTCCAAGAAGCATTAATACCCCTAAAGAAAATGCAATATCTGTTGCCATTGGAATACCAAAACCCAAAGGATTATTAGGGTTTAAAGCAATATAAATTAAAGCGGGGACTACCATGCCACCAATCGCAGCAAAGATTGGAAAAGATGCTTTTTTAACAGAGGATAAGTCACCCACAACTATCTCACGTTTTATTTCTAAACCAACCATAAGAAAAAACAGTGCCATTAAACCATCGTTTATCCAATCAGTGAGTGTCATAGAAATAGAAAGCTCACCAATATTAATACCTAAAGCAACTCTCCATAAATCATAGTAGGCTTGACCCAAGGATGAATTAGCAACCCAAACAGCTAACATAGTTGAAAGAAATAATACAACTCCACTTAAAGATTCTCTCGAAATGTAGTTTTGAAATGAATGTACAACGGTCATAATAATCCTTTCAACTTTAAATTATTATATCTTTAACTTGACTTTGCACTGAATTTTTTACACTTCTTCACTGCTTTAAGATATGAAACTTACTAATTGTTGATAGAATCAGAGTTCTCTCATTTTATTTATTACACTTAGAATTTAGATTTACAAA
>MAAG01000140.1 GCA_002163065.1 Arcobacter sp. 31_11_sub10_T18 | reverse complement strand
CTATGTTACCTTGTGAGTTTTTATGGTATTGGTTGGCTAGTCAAATTTCACCAGCAAAACAGGGTAATTTGTATGCTCCTTGGATTAGTGGAAACGATGATCCTCATGGTGCTTACGTAATGGGTAACTTTTTGAATGACTACCAAATTGTTAATCCAAACTCTATTGATAATGATTTGGCAATACAAATATATAAAACAGCAATGACTTTTGAGTTTAGAAACTTTCAATCTGCAACTGAAGTTTCATAAACTAAGTTTTCAATCTCTAAATAAAGTATCTTATGGATGCAAATGCTTTTGCATCCACTTTTTGTAACAATTCCAGATGCTCTGGTGATACAATACCACCTAATGCAATGATAGGTATATCATACCTTTCAATGGCAACTTTAAGATTATTAATTCCTTTAGGTTCATCTTTATTGGGAGTTTTAAATATGGGAGAATAGGTTACCATATTTGCATGAGCTCCCATAGCTTTTTCGATTTCGCCATAAGTATGGCAAGAAACAACAGTTTGTAAACCTAATTCTTTTACTTCTTTTATTTGTCCAAATTGTACAGAGGTTAAATGCACCCCATCAAATCCTAGGGATTTTCCTACTTCAATATATTGATTGATAAAAATATTTTCTATTCCACATTTCTTGCATGTAGTTATAAAAACTTGAGCCAGTTCTTCAATGTTAGTGGATGTCTTATCTCTAAAACAAGCATAGTTTATTGTGTGTTTTGTTAAAACTTGTGTTAATGTTTTTTCAAACTTAATCAGCTCATTTGAATAATACTCTGGGTCTGTTATTAAATATTTTTTTAATTCTTGCACTTACTTTTAACCTTTTACATAGTCTTAACAATGATATTTTATAATACTTTTAGACAGAAGAAGTTTATAAGGAGCAATATATGAAAAGTTTTGTCAAAATTTTGTTAAGTATTTTAGTATTTGGGACATTTAGTTTAATGGCACAATCAAATATCAGTACAATAGATGATAGATCTTCTAAATTAAAAAGAGTGACTACTTATTGGAATACCAATTGGAAAAAACACAATGTACCCTATGATGAGTTGTTATCTGGTGGTCCTCCACGAGATGGAATTCCTCCAATTGATAATCCAGAGTTTGTAGATGTAAGTGATGCAAAGTCTTGGATAAAAGACAATGAACCTGTGGTTTTTGTAAAAATTAATAATGAAGTTAAAGCATATCCAATTCAAATATTAATATGGCATGAAATTGTAAATGATACTTTGGGAAAAAAAGAAATATCAGTAACTTTTTGTCCTTTATGTAATTCAACCATTGTTTTTGATAGAAACTTGGATGGAAAGCTTTATGATTTTGGAACGTCAGGATTACTTCGAAATTCAGATTTGGTCATGTGGGATCGACAAAGTGAAACCCTGTGGCAACAGTTTACGGGTGAAGCTATTATAGGTGAGCTAACAGGTAAAAAACTTACCATGTTACCTTCTTCTATGATTAGTTTTAAAGACTATTATACAGCTTATCCACAAGGCAAAGTATTATCAAAAGAAACAGGACATTATAGAGCTTATGGAAATAATCCATATGTAGGATATGATGATATTAACAACTCTCCTTTTTTATATAATGACCCAATTGATAAAAGATTAAAACCCATGCAAAGGGTTGTTACTATTTCCGGTGATAGTAGTTCAAAAGCATATACTTACCCCATCCTAAAAAGTAAAAAAGTAGTTAACGATTCTTTTGAGGGTAAAGACATTGTTGTATTTTACAAAACTGGAACCACAAGTGCTTTAGACGGACGTAAAATAGCAAGTTCTCGTGATGTTGGAACCACAGCTGTATTTAGCTCATTTTTAGATGGTACTAACTTAGAATTTGTTTATGATAAAAACTTAGGAATTATTGATAGTAAAACAAAATCTTCATGGAATATTTTTGGTCAAGCAGTAAGTGGAAAATATAAAGGTAAAACCTTAAAACAAATTGTACATGCAGATCATTTCTGGTTTTCATGGGCAGCATTTAAACCAGATACTAAGGTTTATAAATAAACTTTATAAAATAGTGAAAAGTAAATTTAGTACTTTTCACTGTTGATTCTCAAGATCAAAATACTTCCTTTCATGATTATTGAAATATAACTAATAGATTATAAAATAGTTATACTTAAGGCATATAACATAAGGTATGACAGATACGTGTTAATAATCCAGTTGATATATTTTATATAGAGTTTATCGGTTATTTGGGTGTTAGAAATAGGGAGATGATATTATATTTAGGAATAAAAAAAGGGGAAGACATACGTCTTCCCCTTTTTTGTGAACTTAACTAGATGTTCTAGTGTTCTTCTTCAGCCATCATTACAGAACCTGCAATGTAAACATAAGATAAAATACTAAAGATAAATGCTTGTAGTAAACCAAATGCTGCTAGTAAGAAAAATCCTGGTAATGGTAATAACCAAGGAACTAACATTAAAAGTACCATTAAGAACATATCATCTCCACGAATAGAACCAAAAAGTCTGAATGATAAAGAAATGATTCTTGATAAGTGTGAAATAATCTCAATTGGGAACATTAATGGAGCAAGTATAGGCATAGGACCCATAAAGTGTTTAAAGTAATTTATAACACCATTCAATTTAATACCAACATAGTTGTAGTATGTAAAAATGATTAATGCCAATGCTAATGTAAAGTTTATATTTGCTGTTGGCGATTCAAAACCTGGAATAACACCCATAATATTACTGAGAAAAATCACTAACGCAAATGAACCTATTAGTGGTAAATACGTTCTTGCATTTTTCTCACCCATAGTATCCGCACCCATTGCAATGATTCCACCAATAAATGCTTCCATCATGTTTTGTGCACCTGTTGGTACTAAAGTCATTTTTCTAGTTGCTGCGTTAACAACTAAAAATAGTATCACAAGCACTAATGCGTAGTGTGATAATGTAATCCATTCTTGGCTATGTCCACCGATAGCACCTAAGAATGTAAATAATCTACCTTCCATTTCTTTCCTTTTATTAAATGTCTTTTATAAATATGAGAGCCATTATATAGTTTATATGCTAAAAACTTTCTAAATGGCTCTAAAGTAAGTCTAAATTTGTTTAAATCTATACCCATTATGTTTCAAATTTTCTCTTATTGTATTTTGATGTTCTTTTCCTTTGGTTTCTAAAGCAATTGTTACATGCGCTTCACCAAAATCAAGTTTTACAGAATTTCTATCATAATCAATTTGAACTATATTTGCATCACTGTCTTTTAAGATACTTGTGATGTCCATTAATGCACCTGGTTTGTCCATTAAAGTAACCAGTAATTTCATTTTTCTATTTGATTTTACCAATCCTTTTTCGATAATTAAAGATAACATTGTTACATCAATGTTTCCACCACTAATAATAGTAGCAACTTTTTTATCTTCCACATCAATTTTTTTGTGCATCATTGCTGCAACGGTAACCGCACCTGCTCCCTCAACTACCAGTTTTTGTCTTTCGAGTAAAAATAAAATGGCATTGGCAATTTCTTGTTCTTCAACTTCAACAATTTCATCCACATATTCTAAAATGTAATCCAACATCATTGGGGTGGCATCACGAACGGCAATTCCATCTGCAATGGTTTTAACACTTTTTGAATTAGATACTATTTGCATTTCAAAAGAAGTTTTCATGGCATTAGCACCACTTGCTTGCACACCTATGATTTTGATATTTGGATTGATAGCCTTCGCTGCTATGGCAATTCCTGAGATTAAACCACCTCCACCAATAGGCACAATTATCATGTCTAAGTCTTGACATTCTGCTAGAATTTCTAAAGCAATGGTTCCTTGTCCAGCTATCACTGCATCATCAGCGAAAGGATGAATAAATTCTTTTTCATATTCTTTTGCAAAAGCAGTTGCATGAGCATAAGATTCATCATAATTAGCACCTTTTAAAATAACTTGTGCTCCGTATGATTTAACACCACTCACTTTTGTAAGTGGTGTTGCTTCAGGCATAAAAATAGTTGCATCACATTCAAAATGTTGTGCACTGTAAGCCAAACCTTGCGCATGATTTCCTGCGCTAGCAGCAACCACACCCTTATCTCTTTGGATTTGAGTTAATTGTGAAAGTTTATTAAAGGCACCTCTTATTTTAAAGCTACCTGTTAATTGTAAATTTTCTTTTTTTACGTAAATTTGACTATTTAATTCTTTACTTAAAATTGTAGCAAGAGTGAAAGGCGTTTTTTGACTAACCCCTTCAAGTTTTTCTTTTGCTTGTTTTATGTCGTTTAATGTTATCATTGCGATTCTTTTTATAGTATTTGGTGCGATTTTATCCAAATTATAATTTTATATATATAAAGTACTTCACAAACTACATTAAGGCTATATCTTTGAAATTTACTTTTGTCACACTTTTCCCAAATTTGGTTGAACCCTATTTTCATGACTCTATTTTAAAAAGAGCTGTTGAGAGTGGTTTTATTTCATATGAATTTTATAATCCAAGAGATTATACAAAAAGTAAACATTTAAAAGTTGATTCTCCAATGTGTGCTGGAGGTGCTGGAATGTTAATGAATCCACAACCTCTTTTTGATACCTTGGATGATATTAAAAGTAAACATAAAGATGTGTATATAATTTTCCCACTGGCTGCAGCGAAACCCTTTAGACAAAATGACGCTAAACGATTGGCAAAGAAAAAAAATGTAGTGTTTGTGAGTGGTAGATATGAAGGAATTGATGAAAGAGTTATTGAAAAATATGCAGATGAAGTATTTTGTATTGGTGAATATATTTTAACTGGAGGAGAACTTCCTTCATTGGTTATGGCTGATGCTATCAGTAGAAATTGTCCAGGCGTACTTGGTAATGCCCAGTCCTTGGATGTTGAGAGCTATGAAAATGGTTTGTTAGAGGCACCATCATTTACAAAACCTGAAAAATTCCAAAATTTAAGTGTTGTTAAAGAATTTTTAAAGGGTAATCATAGTAAAATTCACGACTTAAAATTCCAGATGTCAATCTGTAAAACGAAATATTATCGACCTAATAAGGAAAAAAAATGAAAAATAGATATATTGCAAGCTTTGAAGCAGCACAAATTAATGGTAAAGAAATTCCTCAGTTTAGAGCTGGAGATACTTTAAAACTTGGTGTTGAGATTAAAGAAGGTAACAAAAAGAGAGTTCAAGCATTCGAAGGTGTTGTAATTGCAAGACACGGTGAAGGTGTTAGTTCAACTTTTACAATCAGAAAAATTGGTGCTAACAATGTTGGTGTTGAGAGAATTTTCCCATTATTCTCTGATTCTTTAAAAGAAATCAATGTTCTTAGACGTGGTAGAGTAAGAAGAGCTAAGTTACATTACCTAAGAGGTTTAACTGGAAAAGCTGCAAAAATTAAAGAACTTAGAAAATAGTTTTTTAAATATCGAGGTATTCTTTAAATACCTCGGTGCTTTTTATGTCTAAACATAAAACTCTTATATACACAGCCTTATATCCTGAGGCCAAACCTCTCATTCACTACTTTAAATTAACATTCAATATTTTGATTCTAAACGAAAGTGATTTTCAAGCAAAGCAGATAGATCAATTATACGGTTTTTAGGTGTTTTTTTAAGCGCTAGATTACCCCTATGAAAACCTTTAAATAAAGCTGTATGGCATCAAACATTTTTATGCTAGTATGCTGCGTTGATTACTATTATTAGTGTCTGTTAAATAACACTTACATAACAATAAAATCTTTAAAATACTGTTTATCTAATACGCGTAAGTAGCCTTGCTATATAACGTACTAGTGTAAGCAAAAGAATTAGTTAAGGGATACCATCGATTTATGTCCGATCTGGCCAAACAAATAGTTCCAGTTAATATTGAAGA
>MAAG01000053.1 GCA_002163065.1 Arcobacter sp. 31_11_sub10_T18 | reverse complement strand
CAAAAAAATATCATCCTACTGCTGATATTATTTTACAAGTATCTGATTTATTAGATGATTTAAATTATTATTCAACAGAAGTTCATGGTGCAGCTTTTGTATTTCCAGCGAATATTCACAGAAAACTTACAGGTATTGCTAAGCGATAATCCCTATTTAACGGCAGTTTTAACTGCCGTTAAACTCTCAACAAATTTTATAAAAACTTTATGTATAATACCCCAATGAATACAAAAAATTTCAAAAATGCAATTGCGTTAACTGGTGGAATAGCCACAGGTAAAAGCACAGTATGTAACCTTTTAAAACTACATGGTTTATTAACAATAGATGCAGATAAAATAGCACATAAATTATTAGATCAACACAGCGGACACATTGCTCAGATGTTTGGTGAACAGTATGTTAAAGATGGTAAAGTCATAAGAAAAGAACTGGGAAAAATTATATTTTCTAATGAAAAAGAGAAAAAACGACTTGAAGCGTTTATTCATCCTTTGATTAAAGAAGATATTATTGAAGAAGCAGCCATATTTGAAAAAGCAAATGTCTCTTATCTCATTGATATTCCTTTATTTTTTGAAACAATGAATTATGATATTGATAAATCTTTGGTGGTTTATACCCCTTCAGACATACAATGTCAAAGATTAATGAAAAGAGATAAAATAGATGAAAAAGAGGCCAGACAAAAAATGTCAAACCAAATGGACATCGAAAAGAAAAAAGAATTGGCGGATTATTGTATAGATAACTCAACAAATCTAAAAAATTTACAAGTAGAAGTAGAACGAATTATTGGAGAAATTTCATGAATATTACAAAATATAGTGCCAGTGGAAATGATTTTGTCATTTTCCATACTTTCATTGAAAAAGATTATTCACAATTAGCAGTGAAATTATGTAATAGAACAGAAGGTATTGGGGCAGATGGATTGATTGTTTTAATACCCCATGATACCTTAGATTTTAAATGGCTTTTTTATAACAGTGATGGAAGTGATGCTTCCATGTGTGGAAATGGTACAAGAGCATGTGCACACTATGCACAAAAAAATGGTCTTGCATCTTCATCAATGAGTTTTTTAACAGCTGCTGGTGAGATTAAAAGTACCGTTAATAATGATGTCGTTGAGACTCAGTTAACAACGCCCGTTGAAATACAAAAACCTTTTGAACAAGATGGTTTTACTTGGTGGCAT
>MAAG01000196.1 GCA_002163065.1 Arcobacter sp. 31_11_sub10_T18 | reverse complement strand
CAAGTTATCTAATAAATGATAATCTCTTCTTCTAAATCGATATTAAATTTTTCTTTTACTTTTTGTTTTGCTAAGTTTATTAAATAAATAGCATCTTCAAAAGTTCCTTCACCCATATTGGCTAAAAAATTTGCGTGTTGTTCACTAAATGCCATATTGCCTTTTTGAAAACCTTTTAGTCCAACTGCTTCTATTAATCTTCCCGCAGAATCATCTTGAGGGTTTTTAAAACAGCTTCCTGCACTTGGAACTTGAGGTTGATTATCTCGCATTTTTTTAAAGACTTCACTTTGAGCTTTTGAGTAACCAGGATTACAATTAAATACCACCTCATATACAATAGTATTAATATTGGTATGTCGATAAGAATATTGGATATCTTCTTTTTTTATATATCCATCTTTTGTTTTTATACTATGGATATAATTAAAGATTTCAAATTCTTTTAATCCTGCATTCATTTTCACCAAGCCACCCATAGATCCTGGTAATTTTCCAAGGAATTCAAAGTTGGCCAAGTTATTTTTTTTAGCATAAGATAAAAGTTTTCCAGATTTTGTAGCACATCCAACATGAAGTAAACCATCTCTGTTTTCTATATAGTCAAAAGTTGACCCCAAAACAGCAAAATTTGGATGATTTTTTGAAATAAGGACATTGTTTCCTAATCCCAATATCCTATGTTCACGATATTCTCCCATTTCCTCAATAACCAAAACTTCTGCAATGGGTCCTATTCGAATTGATGAGTATTTAGAAAAATTAATCTCTTTTAAAAAGTTATTCACTGTTTATTGGTCTCTATTCATTATTTTGAACGTAGTTCAGCATATTCACTTGGAATTAAAAAATCTTCTGAACGAATCAATTGTTCATAAAATCCATGTTTATATCCCAACTCAAACAATTTATCCAAAGCTTTAAATTGTAACGCGCTTAACTCAATAGAATCATCATTGGCATAAAGGTCCAAATACTTGTTTAGTGTTTCACTGTTCACTCTGATTAAATCACGCTCCATTAACATCTTTGATAAAAGTTCTTTATTTGAGTTAGCAACATTTACAGCTTGGATTAAAGTGTTTTCATACTGGATGGCTTTGTTTAAAGGAATAGATCTTCTCATACACATTCCCCCAAGAGGAAGAGGTAAGTCTGGACCTGCTAGTTCTTGCCAGATATCCCAAAGCTCGATCTCTACTTCAAGTTTTTCATCATAGGTTAAAATTGATTCGTGGATTAAAACACCCGCGTCAACTTTTCCTTCTAAGACAGCATTTTCTATTTCTAGAAAGTTCATGTATTGTACTTTGGCATTGGGATATTTTATTTTAAATAATAAAGCATTAGTTGTATATTCACCACTTAAAGCAACAGTGAATTTTTTCTTTAATTTTGCTCCTTTTTTCTTAATCAATTTGGGTCCATATCCGTCACCAAAACTAACGGCTGTTTTTAAAAGAGAAAAATCATCTTTTACAAAAGGATAAAGAGCAAAAGAAATTGCACAGATATCATACTCACCTCTTAAAGTTGCTTGGTTTAAAGTTTCTATATCTAAAGCCAGGTTATCAAACTTTGTATCATCTAAATTAACCCAACCAAATTTAATGGCATAATACATAAATATATCATCTGCATCTGGAGAGTGAGCTACAAGTATCTCTTTCAATTTTAATCCTCATATTTTAAAGTACCAAAGTAAAAAAGTAGTGATACTTCTTATTTGATTTTATAAATGCAATTGTATCCATATCTCGTTTACTTTTTCTTTAGAGTATTTTATTTGGTATTATAGACCAAAGTCAAAGAATGTTACAATAAACAAACACAAAGGGGTAATAATATGTTAAAAAAATTAATCTATGGAATTGTAGTAATTGTAATCATTGGGATTGGGTGGTTTTTACTTTCACCTATATTTTTAAATGTTGAAGTAAATGAAGAGCTATCAAGTACTAGCACCAACAATATAACACCATTGGTTCTTAGAAAAGGTACATTTAAAAAAGCGGACGAATCACACACAGGTCAAGGAGAAGCACTTCTATACCAAAATCCAGATAAGTCTCACTTCTTACGATTTGAAAACTTCACCGTAACAAATGGCCCTGATTTGGTAGTTTATTTAGTTAAACATGAAAATCCTACAAACAAAAGCCACGTAACAGATGGTTTTGTAAAACTTGCAAAACTAAAAGGAAATATGGGAAATCAAAATTATGATATACCAAAAGACCTTGATTTGACTCAGTATAAAAGTGTTGTTATTTGGTGTGAATTATTTGGTGTACTTTTTTCACCCGCAGCTCTAAAATAAACTTTATTCGTTTTAAAGAGAGATAGTTATAAGTTTAAACTTTAACTATCTCTCTTCATCTTAATACCCACTAATTTGTACATAATAAGATATAAATTCAATCAAAGGTTCCACTAAAAATATTGAAGCAATACTCAAAATGGCAAAAACTCCAAGTAGAGTTTGTAACATTGTAGTTGAATTGCTCAAAATCACTTCATCTTTTACTTCAGTTCCTTCTTTAAAAAACATAAATACAACAGGCTTAACATAATAATACACCGCAATAGCAGAGTTTAATGCCATGATTAAAGCCAAATACATATTAAAAGATAAATGATCCGCATTAACAGCAGCCCCTATGAGATAAAGTTTTCCCCAAAAGACTGAAAAAGGAGGAACACCAGCCAGTGATAACATAAACATAGCCATGATTGCTGCTAGTAATGGTGACTTTTTAACAAGTCCAGCATAGGCATGAATACTGTTGGGACTCTGCCCATTAACTGAGGCATTTTTATTTCTATTAATCCACAATATCCCAAAAGCTCCTAAATTAGCAATTGCAAACAAAATCCAGTACAAAAATATTCCAGTGGTAGCTTGAGTAGTTCCAATTAAGATGGCACACAAAACAAATCCCGCATGTGAGATAGAAGAAAAAGCAAGCATTCTTTTAATATCTGTTTGAGAAAGTGCCATTAAATTACCCATGGTCATGGTTACCACTGCAATAATATACAAGGCTGTTTGAACATAAATATCTTCAGCGGATACAAATATTTCAAAAATTCTCAATACCACTACAAAAGCAGCAATTTTGGGCACAATCGCTAAAAACCCAGCAAAGGCTGCAGTTGAGCCTTCATAAACATCGGGAACCCACGAATGAAAAGGTACCAGTGAGAGTTTGAATCCCAAAGCCCCAAGCATAAAAGTGATTCCCATTAAAATCAAGGCATAATTATTAAAATCAGAGGTAACAAGAATTTCAGATACTTTTCCCAGCTCTACTGTTCCAGTTACTGCGTAAAAGATCATCGCTCCAAAAGTAAAAAAAGCAGTGGCCAAAGCGCCCATAGTAAAATACTTAATGGCTGCCTCAATAGTTTTCATTCTATTGTGCATAGCAACCATGGTATAAATAGCAATTGAAGCAGTCTCTAATCCCACAAAAATCATAATCAAACTATCAGAGCTGACCATAAATTGGAATCCTGCAACGGCAAACAAATACAGTGCGAAGTATTCTGGATAACGATACTCTTGAAGTTTTTGTTTTCCAAAGGCAAGTAGAACAAAAGCGATGGATAAAATAAGAAGGGTGAGTTGAGCTAAAATGGATATACCATCTACAAGCATAATATCGAAGAATCCACGCACAGCACCACTAAACCCATATACCAGTACAAGGTCAATACTTAGAAACACAACTGTTAACATAATATATAGGGATTTATCCAAATGTTTATTGGCCAAATCAATACAAATAATAACCAAAGCACCAAGAAGTGCAACAATCATGGGCGCCAGTGTTTGGAAGTTTAACTCCATAAAGTCAACTGAAATTACAGGTATCATTATTTTACCTCCCCAATACTATTTAACTCATAAAGTCTGGCCTTAGTTTCTGGAAGTACTGCTTTAATATGCATCTGCTCTATTAAACCACTTACAGTGGTATCAAGAGGATCCAAAATAATTTTTGGATAAATACCTAATATAATGACCAAGGCAACCAAAGGAATTAAAGCCACCATTTCTCGACCTTTTATATCTTCCAAATTTTGATTCTCTGGTTTATCACAAGGTCCAAAAAATGACTTCTTATACATGACCAACATATACACTGCACCAAAAATAATGGTTAATCCAGCAATAACCGTTAAAGTAGGAGAGACTCTAAAAAATCCAAGTAAACTTAAAAACTCACCAACAAATCCTATTGTTAAAGGTAAGCCAACAGAAGCCATTAACATCACTGCGAATATGGTGGCAAACTTTGGCATGCTCACAGCCAAACCGCCAAACTCTTTTATCATCTTGGTATGTCGCCTCTCGTATATCATACCCACCAACATAAACAGTGCTCCTGAGACTATTCCGTGTGAAATCATCAAAAATACTGATCCCCCTATCCCTTCTACATTTAAAGCAAAGGTTCCTAGAATAATAACTCCCATATGTGAAACAGAAGAGTAAGCAATGACTTGTTTCATATCTTCTTGGGCATAAGCTACCATCGCGGTATACACAATTGCAATAAGAGCTAAAATAGCCATGGGATAAGTAAAGTGTACACTGGCATCAGGGAATAACGGTAGTGAAAATCGAATAAACCCATACGTTCCCATTTTAAGTAAAACTGCAGCCAATATCACTGAGCCAATAGTAGGGGCTTGTCCATGGGCATAAGGTAACCAAGTATGAAAAGGAAACATGGGTACTTTTATGGCAAAGCCAAAGAAAAAGGCTGCAAATAACCAAAGTTGCATGGAAAAGGGAAGTTGTAACATATACCAGTCTTGTAGATTAAAGCTCCAATGTCCTGTTGTTTGAAAATACACATATCCCAAATACAACATTCCAACCAACATAATAAGTGATCCAGTAAAGGTGTATAAGAAAAATTTCAACGTTGAATAGATTCTAAGTTTTCCACCCCAAGCACCAACAATATAAAACATAGGTACTAAAGATAATTCCCAAAAAGTATAAAATATAATAGCGTCTAAGGCTAAGAAAACTGCTACCATTGTCATCTCTAAATATAACACTGTAATAAGCAGATGTTTTAAGTCTCTTTTTTCACTTAATCCGATGACAGCTATCATAGTCATTAGAGTTGTCATAATAACCAAAAATAAAGATATACCATCAACTCCAACACTATATGAAATACCATAAGAGGCAATAAGTGGGAAAAATTCCGTGAATTGCATCAATGGGTTTTGAGTATCAAAACCATACCAAAGTAGCAAACTTAAAACAAATTCAATAGCAGTCACTGTTAAAGCATAAGCTCGAATAGAGTTTTTATCAACTACAAAACCAACTGTAGCAGCAAGTGCTGGAAAAAATATTAATATCGATAAAATGTGTTCCATTTATTCTCCTCTTACTTTGCGAAACTATATATAGCACCAAGCACTATAAAAAATACAAGTCCTACGGCCATACTTAATAAAGATTTTGATAAATTGGCATTTTGTGCCCCAGTACTTTTTTCACCCGTACTATAAACGGTTCGGGCAATTCCATCGACAATTTCATCAACCACATGCATATCAATTTTCCATGAGGCTTTTGAAATCCACAGATATGGTTTTAGAATCATTTTTTCTATAATAAGAGGCATATAATATTGGTTTGCCAATAGTTTATAAACAAAGGTTTCTTTCATTTGAGCACTAAAATAAGACCCATCTTTTTGATGTTTGAAATAAGCCAAAGCAATTCCACCCAAAGCAATACCCAATGTTAACATGACCAGCACCCAAAAAGTTGTAGTACTTACATGGATATCTAAAATAGGAAGTTGTTTGGTAATCATCTCAACAAATACCCCTTTTGTAAATCCTGCCACCATAGCAAGTACAACCAAAGGAACCATGGCTGCAATGACATAAGGGTAAGTTTCATGAGG
>MAAG01000177.1 GCA_002163065.1 Arcobacter sp. 31_11_sub10_T18 | reverse complement strand
CGAGATAATCAACCTCAAGTTCCAAGTGCAGGAAGCTGTTTTAAAAACCCTCAAGATGATTCAGCAGGAAGATTAATAGAAGCAGTTGGACTAAAAGGTTTTCAAAAAGGCAATATGGCATTTAGTGAACAACATGCAAATTTCTTAGCCAATATGGGTGAGGGAAATTTTGAAGATGCTATTTATTTAATAAACTTAGCAAAACAAAAAGTAAAAGAAAAATTTAATATCAATTTAGAAGAAGAGATTATCATTTATTAGATAACTTGGAATAAGATTCCTTTCTAAATTATTTATATACATATATACAAATTAGCGATTTTAATATATTTATGATAGAATTTCAACTTGAAAAATTTAAAGGTTAATAATCAGTGAAGAATTTAGTTATCGTAGAGTCCCCAGCAAAAGCAAGAACAATATCAAAATTTTTGGGTAGTGACTATGTCGTAATGGCATCAATGGGTCACGTAAGAGATTTACCAAAATCCAAGTTAGGTTTTGATCCAGAAGACAATTTTAAACCCCAATATTTGGTATCTACTGACAAAAGAAAAGTCATTAGTGATCTAAAAAAACAAATAACAAAAGATACTGTTATCTACCTCGCGGCCGATGAGGATAGGGAGGGAGAAGCTATTGCATGGCATCTTATCCCTGCACTAAAAATTGAAAAAAACCCTTTAAAAAGAATTGTATTTCACGAGATTACCAAAGGCGCAATCCTTGAAGCACTTGAAAATCCAAGAGAAGTAGATCAAAACTTGGTTGATGCTCAACAAGCAAGACGTATTTTAGATAGAGCTGTTGGATATGAACTTTCACCTTTATTGTGGAAAAAAGTACGATATGGTTTAAGTGCTGGACGTGTTCAAAGTGTTGCTGTTCGTATTATAGTTGATAGAGAATCTGAAATAAAAGCATTTATTCCTGAAGAATATTGGAAAATAAAATCAGAATTTAAAAATCCTACTTTATTCTCTGAACTTGCAAAAATCAATGGTAAGGCTAAAAAAGTTACCAATGAAAAAGATGCTAAGGATATCGAGGCATCAATTCAAAAAGGTAATTTTACTCTAGAAGATATTGAAGAAAAAGAAAGTAAAAGAAATCCAGCTGCTCCTTTTACTACTTCAACACTACAACAAGAGGCCAATAGAAAAATTGGTTTTTCAGTAAAACAAACCATGATAGTTGCTCAACAATTATATGAGGGAAATATTCAAACAATACCAAATCATACAGGTGGTTTGATTACTTATATGAGAACAGATTCTCTTAACTTATCTGCAGTTGCTACTAGTGCTGCTAAAGAAGTGATAGAAGATATTTATGGAAAAGAATATAGTCTTTCTAAACCTAGATCTTACAAAAGTAAAGCAAAAGGCGCACAAGAAGCTCACGAAGCAATCAGACCTGTCAACATGGCTTTAAAACCAAGTGATATTAAAGATTATGTTGATAACTCTCAATACAGATTATACAGTTTGATTTGGAAAAGAACGGTGGCTACTCAAATGGCAACGGCGAAAATTGCCAATACAACCTATAAAATCTCCGCAGGTGAACATAAAGAATTTGAATTTACTTCTAAAGGTCAAAGAATTATATTTGCTGGATTTATGAAAGCCTATACTGAAGGAAGTGATAATCCTGAAACAGCACTTGATAGTACTGAAAAAATTCTTCCTACAATAGAGAAAGGGACAGTATTAGATTTAAAAAATCTAGACTTGGACCAAAACTTTACCAAACCACCTGCTCGTTATACTGAAGCATCTTTAGTAAAAAAACTTGAATCAGAAGGGATTGGACGACCATCAACATATGTTCCAACTATTTCTACTATTCAAGCAAGAGAATATGTGGTTAAAACTGAAGACAAAAAACTCGCACCTACTCCAACGGGTGAAATTGTAAACAGTTTTTTAGTGGATCACTTCTCTTCTATTATTGACTTGGGATTTACTGCTAAAATTGAAGAAGAGTTTGACAATATTGCTGAGGGTAAAATTGCATGGCAACAAGTGATGCAAGACTTCTATGGTGATTTTAAAAAGACAATCATAGAAAAAGAAGAAACAATTGATAGAGCTGATTATTTACAAATCAGAGTTATTGGAACACATCCAGTTAGTAAAAAAGAAGTAAGTGCACGAGTTGGACGATTTGGTCCTTTTGTACAAGCTGGAACTAAAGATGATGAAGAGAAACCTACTTTTGTAGCTATTCCAAAACATCTTAATATGGATACCATTACTTTAGATGAAGCATTGTTTTTATTCACACTTCCAAGAGTTGTTGGACTTGATGCCAATGGTGATGAAATCAAAGCAAATATTGGACGATTTGGTCCTTATTTACAAATCAAAACGAAATACTATTCACTTAAAACTGATGATCCCTATAAAGTTGAGTTACCTCGAGCTTTAGAAGTTATCAAAGAGTTAGATGAAGCAAAAGCAAAAGCCACAATAAAAGTATTTGAGAAAGAAAAAATCAATGTGTTAATAGGTCAATATGGACCTTATATTAAACAAGGTAGAAAGAACTATAAAATACCTAAAGGTTTAGAAGCAGAAGAATTAACTTTGGAACAATGTTTAGAAATAATTGAAAAAGATCCAAAATCAAAAATTGGCGCTAAAAAACCTGCTGCTAAAAAAACTGCTGCTAAAAAAACTACGGCAAAGAAGAAACCTGCTGCTAAAAAAACTACGGCGAAGAAAATAACGGCAAAAAAAACCACAACAGCTAAAAAAACACCTGCAAAAAAGGCTGCTAGTAAAACTGCCAGCACAACCACCAGTAAAACAGCAACAAAAAAAGCACCTGCTAAGAAAAAAGCTACTACATCAAAAGCTAAGGCAGCTAAGTAGTTTAGGGTCGTATGAAAATAGCAATAATATCAGATAGCCACACCAAAGTGGCTCTGACAGATGAAGCCATAGAGTTTTTAAAAGAACAAGATGCCCAGTATTTAATCCATGCTGGTGATCTAGTAACTGAAGATAATCTGAAGTTACTAAAAAAATCGAACTTACCATATGTATGTGTGTTTGGGAACAATGATTACAATCTTGTGGAAGTAGCTCACGAGTATAATATTCATAAGGAACCATATAATTTTAAGATTAAAGATGTTTCTTTTACTTTAATGCATATGCCTTATTATATGAATTCAAATAGTGATGTGGTTCTTTTTGGTCATACCCATATGTTTGAGCATGAATATAAAAACAAAACGCTGTTTTTAAATCCAGGTGAACTTTGTGCTAGAGAAAAACCATTAAGTGAATGTGTTCTACTCGAAATTAATGAAAATGAGTATATAATCAACTACTATTTTAAGAATGTTGATTCAAAAAAATATGAAAGAGAAGAGTTTAGATATGACAAATAAAGAAATTTTTTTATGTGCAATTTGCAATATTGAAAGTGGTACCTGTAATGAAGACTGTAAGTTCTGTACTCAAAGTGTACGATATAAAGCAGATATTGAACGGTATAAAAGTAAAGAAATAGAGAATATTGTAAATGAGGCAAAAAGAGCAAAAGCAAACCATGCCAATGGTTTTTGTTTGGTTACTGCTGGAAAAGGTTTAACTGATAAACGACTGGCTTTTGTCTGTGAGGCTGCACGTGCAGTTAAAAAAGAGAACTTAGGCTTAATTGTAATCGCCTGTAATGGAACAGCATCAGTTGAACAGCTAGAGACCTTAAAAGAAGCAGGAGTTGATGCCTATAACCATAATCTTGAAACTTCACGTGATTTTTATCCTGAAATTGTTACAACACATACTTGGGATGAGCGATATCAAACCTGCTTAAATGTTAACAAGGTAGGGCTAAGACTTGTTTGTGGAGGTATCTTTGGTTTAGGAGAGACACAAGAACAACGTTTATCTATGCTTGAATCAATTGCGTCTTTAAACCCAAGAAATGTACCAATAAACTTTTTCCATCCCAATAAAGCGTTGCCTATAGTTAAAAATAGCGTTACGAGAAAAGAGGCTTTTGAGTTGATTAAATTGGCGCGAAAAAAAGTTCCAGCTGCAGAAAAAATTATGATTGCTGGTGGTCGTGAATTGATGTTTGGTGATGAGGAATATAAAGTCTTCGATCATGGTGCAAATGCAATCGTAATTGGTGACTATCTCACTACTGCTGGAAAAGAAACAGCTGAAGAAATTGAGGCACTAAAAACTCATGGTTTTAAAATCCTCAATGAGTGTGACGCAAAGTAATATTGGATGAGGAAATAATTAATGGAAAACAGTGCAAGTGATATTTCTATAATTATTTCTATATCTCTTATTATTTTTGCTTCTCCATTAATTTCTAAATTTATTAAAATTCCAACAGTTCCTGTTGAAATTATCTTAGGTGCATTAGCTGTTTATTTCACTTTTATGAGTGAACATGCGATTTTTGAGTTAGTCGCAGAAGTTGGATTTTTATATCTTATGTTTTTAGCAGGTCTTGAAGTTGATCTTAAACGACTTGTTAATATCTCTTCTTCTGTATTAAAACGAAGTTTATTATACTTACTTGTTATTTACTCCTTAGCCACTGCTGGTACTTACTACTTAGAACTTAGCAAAATATTTATTGTTATTTTACCTTTAATTTCTATTGGCTTAATTGCCTCTTTAAAAAAAGAATATGGAAATAAGGACTGGATAAAGCTCTCAATTACCGTTGGATTAATAGGTGAGATTATTTCTATAATAGTATTAACAACTGCCAGTGCTGCCTTAGAATTTGGGTATGTTTGGGAATTTTACAAAACAATGATTTTATTTGGATTGTTTATGATTTTTATGTTAATTGTATACAAACTTTTTCATAATCTCATTTGGTGGTATCCTGAGATCAAAACTTATCTTATGCCAAAAGTGGATAATCAAGAACAAGACATACGGCTCTCTATGGCTATATTCTTTTTAATGATTGCTTTTATGATTTATCTGAAACTAGAAGTTGCTTTTGGGGCCTTTTTAGCAGGTACTTTTATTATCACATTTTTTGAACACAATAAACAGCTGCCCAAGAAACTTGAACATTTTGGATTTGGATGGTTAGTACCAATATTTTTTATCTCTGTTGGGGCGTCTTTTGATTTAAGAGAGTTGTTTAGTGAAGGATTGATGCAAACGGCTTTATTGATTGCAGGAGCAATGGTGTTGATAAGAGTTATAGGGGCTTCATTGTTTGTAAGAGACCTAGGACATCAAAAAGCATTATTATTAGGACTATCACACTCTATGCCATTAACATTGTTAATTGCAGTTGCAACGTTAGCCTTTCATAATCATAGCATCACACAATTTTATTACTATGCCTTTGTATTGGCCTCTATTCTTGAAGTAATCACTGTAATGATTGCCATTCGAGGTTTAAATCATATTTTTGTCAAATTCAATAGTCACTAGGTTATCTGTGTAAGTTACTTTGTATTTATTTGGTTTGTCTTTTAAAACAATTACAACTCTAAAGTATTTTTCTTTTTTGTGATTTCCTACAATAACTTTTTCAAAATATTCTGTGTCACTGATTTGTTTTTTCGTATAGAAGAAAATACTTGCATGGTAATCTAAAACAATTTTATTACTTTTATCTATTGTAAATTTCCTAAATACTTCATATTTAGAGGAAACTTCCATTTTATCATTGCTATAAGTGATATTTACAAATGGTAAAATATCTATGCTTTCTTGAACTACTACATCCATACGTTTTGGTACTTCTACTTCTATCTTTTCTTCATTTAATTCAGTCATGGCATTTTCTAGAGATATTTTTTGTTTTTTATCTTCTAGAACTTCTTGTTTATTTATATCTAAACTTACTCTATCCATATCCTCTT
>MAAG01000157.1 GCA_002163065.1 Arcobacter sp. 31_11_sub10_T18 | reverse complement strand
CAATACAAGTATCACTACCATTATGTAAGGGTATTCCAAAATAACTTTCAAAATCGTTACTTGTTTCTTTTTCAAAGTCTAATTTAACATTTTCATTGATAATAATAATTTCATCTTTATATACAAGTTCACATGGTGTGTCTTTTAAGTCAAAAATCTTATCTGTATGTTCATCGGTGGAATATAAAACTGAAACTTTAGTGATTGGATTACAATCAAGGGCATTGCTGATAAAAACCAAATCGGCTTCAAAAAGTTTTTTGAGTTCAAAACAAATCACCTCTAAAAAATCATTTCCCACATGGGAAGCAGTCACTTCAACCAAAGCTTTAAGTGCTTTATAGGGATCAAAATTAAATTTAGTCATGTGTAACCTTATATAGAAGATAATAAAAGATATTATGACCTATAATATCAAATAAAATTATTTTTTTAGTTAAATAAATAATATTAATTTATATTAGAAATAAAACAACAATGTCACAGAATAGTCATGAAATCACCAAACACTTAATTAAGGTACGTAAATAAAGTGGACAAAAATGGATAGTTTTATTCACAAAATAAGTGAAGAATAATTTTTTAGTAAGTGCTAAAATCCTTTTTATTAATATAAACTAAGGAGTTATAATCAAAACTAACAACACCTCAATGAACACAG
>MAAG01000043.1:31060-34676 GCA_002163065.1 Arcobacter sp. 31_11_sub10_T18 | reverse complement strand
TTAGACTTGGTGGGCTAATTCAGAGTTTTGCAGATATGTTAAAACTTGTTTTTAAAGAGGATTTTTCTCCTTCACATGTTAAATACAAGTTCTTTTATACAATAGCTCCTGCAATTGTATTTTTCTGTTCTTTTTTAACCTTTGCTGTTATCCCTTTTGCTGATGTTTTGGTTATTGATGGTTTTGAATATACGATGCAAGCCATTCCAACTGAACTTGGAATCATGTGGTTTTTAGCATATGCAGGACTTGCAACTTATGGAATTATTCTTGGTGGTTATTCAAGTGACAGTAAATTTGGTCTTTTAAGTTCAGTAAGAGCTGCGGCACAAGTTGTTTCATATGAAGCTGCTATGGGTCTATCAATTATTTCAATGTTAGTAACCTATGGAACCATCCACTTAAATGATATGGTTGTGTTCCAAGGTCAAATCATTGAATTCTTTACCATTGGGGGAACTTCTATAGGTTTACCTGCATGGGGAATTATCATGCAACCACTGGCTGCATTAATATTTATTGTTACAGCCTTTGCTGAAGCAAATAGAGCACCATTTGATATCGCTGAAGGTGAAAGTGAAATTGTTGCTGGATATCATACTGAGTATTCTGCCATGAGATTTGGACTATTTCAAGTTGGTGAATATGCAGCGATGAGTGCTTCAAGTGCAATCATTGTTACCCTATTTTTTGGTGGTTATCATATTCCGTGGGTAGATACAGAGACAATTCAATCAAATATATATGTAGTGTTTGGTGTTATTGCAGTGTCCTTAGTATACATGACATATGGATTAACAAAATGGATGAAGAAAAACTACTCATGGGCAGATGAAAATGATTCAAGAGCAAGAGAAGGTAAAATTCTATCAAGAGCATTTTGGATGATGACAGGTGCTGTTTGTCTTGTTTTAGTATTATTTATTACAACTGGACTAGGTACTAATGGAATTAATATTGCAACAGCAGTAATACAAATTGGAACATTCTTAGTTAAGTTTTTCATGATGAGTTTGGTATTTATATGGGTACGTTGGACTTTATTGAGATTTAGATATGACCAACTTCAAATGTTAGGTTGGAAAGTGTTATTGCCATTAGCAATATTAAATATATTTATTACAGCAACAGTTGTTGTTGTGTTTGGGAGTTAATCATGGGTGTAAAAACTGTACCAAGACATGGATCTTCGTTAAAAGATAGATTGTATATTCCTGGAATAGCTGCAGGAATGAAAACAACATTCAAGCATTTTGTTAAAAACTTGAAAGATACGTCAAACTTAAGAACTACTCAGTATCCTGAGGTTCAACCTGATGATATCACTGATAGATACAGAGGTGTGCACAGGCTTACGAAACGAGAAGATGATTCTGTAAAATGTGTTGCATGTTATATGTGTTCAACTGCATGTCCTGCAGAGTGTATAGAAATAGAAGCAGAAGAGCGATTTGATGGTCAAGATGAAAAAATGCCTAAAAAGTTTACTATAGACTTATTAGAATGTGTTTATTGTGGTTATTGTGTAGATGCTTGTCCTTGTGATGCAATTAGAATGGATACAGGTATCTTTTCACTTACAGGAAAAACAAGAGAAGAATTTGTCGTAGATAAAGAATATTTACTAAATAATGAAAGATCAAAGGACTTCGATGATGATTGATTTGGTATTTTTAGCATTAAGCTTTTTTGCCATTGCAGGTGGAGTAACAATGTTACTGCATAAAAGCCCAATATATGCTGCACTGGGTTTACTTATTTCAGTACTTAGTGTAGCTGGATTATTTGCAATTTTAAGTGCAACTTTTATGTTTATGGTGCAATTAATAGTTTATGCAGGCGCTATTATGACAATTATTTTATTCATTTTAATGTTCTTAAATATAAGAGAAGAGGATTTGCCAAAAGAACCTAGAAAAAATATTCTAGTAACTTTAGGTGTAATTTTCATGATACCAATTAACTTACTTGTATTAGAGGGAGTCTCACAACTACCAGATGCTGATATGAGTATCGTTCCAGACGGATTTGGTGGAATTAAAGAATTGGGTATGAAGTTATATACAGAATGGCTATTACCATTTGAACTTATTTCAATATTACTACTTGTTGCCTTAATAGGTGCAGTAGTACTTGCAAAAAGAAGACCTAAAAAAGAGGTGAAAAATGGCTAGTCTTACAGGTTACGCAATCGTTTCAATGATCCTTTTTTCTTTGGGTACTATTGGAGTTGTAAGTAGAAGAAATATCTTTGTAATTTACATGTCAATTGAATTAATGTTAAATGGAATTAACTTATTCTTAGTTACATTTGCCAGATACCATTTTAATATGGATGGTCAAATTTTATCAATTATGGTAATTGCAATTGCTGCAGCTGAAGCTGCAATATTTTTATCAGTAATTATTTTATTATTTAGAACAAAAAAATCACTAGATACAGATATCTTTACAGATCTTAAAGAAGAGGTTGAATAATGCATACACCTTATTTAATTTGGATAATATTGGTTCCTCTTTTTGGAGCATTAATAAATGCAGGGTTTTATTTTTATCATATAAAATTTAAAAAAGTCCCTGAAAAGTTGTTTGCGATCGTTGGAACAGTAACTCCATTTATTGCATTTTTGTTGACTCTTAGCCTCTTTTTACAGCTATTAGAAACAGGAGAGAACTTAGAGCAAACATTGTTTCAATGGTTAGATGTTGGTCAATTATCAATTGAAATGAAATTTCTTGGTGATAAACTGTCTATTTTTATGTCAATGTTTGTTACTTTTGTGGGTTGGTTGATTCACATATATGCAGTGGGATATATGAAAGGTGACGATGGGTTTGGTAAGTTTTTCGCTTACTTCAATCTATTTTTAGCTTCTATGTTAATCCTAGTACTTGCAGACAATCCTGTTATTTTGTTTATTGGATGGGAAGGGGTAGGAGTTTGTTCTTACCTTTTAATTTCATTTCATTATACAGATGGTGCAAATGTAATGGCTGGAAACAAAGCCTTTATTGTTAATAGAGTTGGGGATTTAGGTTTTATCTTAGGTGTTGTAACATTGTTTTTCGCTCTAGATCAAACAGGGTTGAGTTTTTCAGTGATGAAAGAAAATATCCACCTTGGTTCTAATGATTTGCTAATTTTATCTGGTTTCTTACTATTTGTAGGTGCGATGGGTAAATCTGCTCAAGTACCTTTATATGTTTGGCTTCCTGATGCCATGGCGGGTCCTACACCAATTTCAGCATTAATTCACGCAGCAACTATGGTAACTGCTGGTATTTATATGGTTGCTAGATTTCACTTTCTATATGCAAGTGTAGAAGAAATTGGATTATTTATTGCCTATACAGGTGCTATCTCAGCTGTATTTGCAGCAATCATTGCAACCAAACAAACAGATATCAAAAAAATACTTGCTTATTCAACAATGAGTCAGTTAGGATATATGTTTATTGGAGTTGGACTTGGATTTTATAGTTCAGGGCTTTTCCATGTATTTACACATGCCTTTTTTAAAGCAATGTTATTCATGGGTGCTGGTGGTTTGATTATCGCACTCCATCATGAGCAAAATATTTTCAAGATGGCGCAACACAGAAAAAGATTGCCAAT
>MAAG01000043.1:426-30899 GCA_002163065.1 Arcobacter sp. 31_11_sub10_T18 | reverse complement strand
TGTTTAGATTATACTTTATTGTTTTTAAAGCACCAAATGGTCAAGAAGATGCCTATGTGTACACTGATAAAACAATAACTTTCCCATTATTAGTATTAGCAATTGGTGCAATATTTGCAGGATTTTTAAACTTTCCAGCAATCTTTGGTGGTTCAGCATTTATTGATTCTTGGTTGGCTGAGTTAAACTCTATCAAACTTCATATGTCTCATGCAACAGAATATGCATTGATGGTTGCAAGTATTGCAGTTGCAGCCTTAGGTATCTTTGTAGCATATAAAAAATACTACAACTATGATGTATTTAAACCAGAAACTGAAGATGGATTAATTGGAAACAAATTTTATGTTGATGAAATCTATCATGTTCTATTTGTAAAAAGTATTAAGAAATTGAGTAACTTCTTTGTAGATACTGTTGATGGGAAAATCATAGATGGTTTTCTAATGGGTACTGCACGAGGATTCGTCAGTTTTGGTAAGAAATTAGCTGTTATTCAAAATGCAAACGTAAGATATTATGCTTTTTATATGCTTGCAGGTATTAGTTCAATTTCATTTTACGTTTATATTACATTACTAGGACAATAATATGAGTGAAACACTTATTTTATCTTTTATAATTTTTTTACCGGCACTCGTTGCCTTTATATTGATGCTTACAACGACAAAAATTGAAGATGTAAGAAACATAGCTTTTGTGACAACAATAATTACGCTTATTCTAGTCATGAAAATTTATTTAAACTTCGAACCAAAAGGTGAGATGCAATTTGTTACAAATATTGAATGGATTACCAAATTTGGAATCAATTATTATATTGGAATTGATGGTTTCTCTTTAACAATTTTAATGTTAATTGCCATCTTAATTCCAACTTCATATTTATTATTGTGGGAAGGAAGAACAAAAGGTTACTGGTTGAATATGTTATTAATTCAAACAGGAGTTACTGGTACACTTTTATCTTTAGATATTATTCTTTTCTACTTTTTCTGGGAAATGATGTTACTTCCAATATTCCTAATTATTGGTATTTACGGAAGTGGTAACAAGGTATTCTCAACTATTAAAGTAACTATATATACAATGGGTGGTTCATTATTAATGTTCGTTGCTATTGTTTATCTAGGAGTTGCATTTTTTAATGAGTTTGGTCATTGGAGTTTTAAATATGATGACTTAACTACACTTACTACTTTGGGCGAAACAGAAAAACTGTATCTATTTTTTGCATTTTTCACAGCATTTATGATTAAGATTCCAATATTTCCATTTCATACATGGATTACGGATACTTATTCTGATGCACCTACAGGTGCAGTATTTTTACTATCTTCTATTATGGCAAAACTTGGAGTTTATGCAGTCGTTCGATTTATGATTCCAATATTCCCTGATACCTTTGTTGGTTTTTCCGATTATTTTGTTTTCATTGGTGTATTTGGACTGATTTACTTTGGAATTGCAGCATTAATGCAAGATGACATCAAAAAGATGTTTGCCTATTCATCGGCTTCTCACCTTTCATTAATTGCAGCAGGTGTTTTTTCGTTAAATTCATACGGAATTAATGGTGCATTATACTTAATTATTGCCCATGCCATTGCTACAGGTGGATTGTTTTTACTTATAGGAATCTTACATTACCAAACAGGATTTAAAACCATTAAAGATTTAGGTGGTATTGCGAAAAAAGCTCCAATATTTACTTTTATGTTTGCCATTATGTTATTTTCAAATATTGGGCTTCCCGGAACTAATGGTTTTGTTTCTGAACTTCTAATTATCTTTGGTATTTATGAATTTAACCATACAATGGGTTATATATCAGCTGTAACTGTGTTGGTTGCTGCATCGTTTATGTTATGGATGTTTCAAAGAGCAATTCTTCAAAAAAGAGAGGGAGATCCTCTACCTATGAAAGATTTAAAACTAAAAGAAATTGTTGCTTTAACTCCTTGGGTTATATTAATTTTTCTTATGGGTATATATCCAGACCCATTTATAGATAAATTTGAACCAACAGTTACATACTATATTAATAACTTTTTACAAACTGGAGCTATAAAATGATAGAAGAACTTATATATTTAATGCCAATTATTACTGTATTAGTTGGCGCTATTGTTTTAATGTTTCAAAGTATGTATGAAAGATATGAGATTAAAGATTTTATTACAGTTTCATCTTTATTTTTAATTGTTGCCTTGGGATTTTCAATTTATCACTCAGGGGACTTATTTACAAGTAGACCATTTAATGACGTATTTAATAATGCTATTGTTTTTGATACCTTTGCAAACTTTTTTAATATAGCTTTACTAACTGGTGCATTATTAATTATATTAATTGGTGAAACTTATGCCAAACAACACAAATACTTTAAAGGTGAATTTTACTCATTATTGCTATTTTCAATCTTTGGAATGATGTTATTGGCACATGCAAATGAGTTAATCACTGCATATATTGCTTTAGAAATTGCATCCTTTGCAGTTTATATTCTTATCGGATTTGACACAGAAAATAGTAAAAGAGTTGAAGCAGTATTTAAATATCTTGTTTTAGGTTCTTTTATTGGGGCCTTTTTCCTATTAGGAACCGTGTTGATTTATGGAGCTACGGGTACTACAAACATTACTGAAGTTGCAAACTTTATCAGTGTAAATTCAAGTGACAAATTGTTATTGGTTTATATTGGTATTACAATGATTATGTTTACATTTTTATTCAAAATTGCTACTTTCCCATTCCAATCATGGGTTGTTGATGTTTATCGTGGTTCCCCTATTCTGGTAACTGCATTTATGGCATCAGTTTTTAAAATTGCAATTTTCTCATTTTTTATGAGAGCAATATTAACTGACTTCATTACTTTAGAAGGATACTGGGAAAATGTATTAATCGTACTTACTTTAGCAACTTTAGCAATTGGTAGTTGGCTTGCAATTACGCAAAATATTATCAAAAAAATGTTAGCTGGTTCAAGTATTGTACATACTGGATACATGATGTTAGGAATCATCGCATTGGGAGAAAACATTGAGAGTGCATACTCTATTATGTTTTATTTAATTGCATATTTACTATCAGCACTTGGGGCTTTTGGTTTGGTATCACATGTTATTGCCGATACAAAAGTAAGAGTAACTTATGATGATTTTAAAGGTTTGGGACAAGAAAGACCTTATTTAGCTGCATTAATGACCATATTTATGTTCTCACTAGCAGGAATTCCTTCAACTATAGGATTCATCGCTAAATTTTATATCTTCACTGAAGCTATAAATGCTGGGTACTGGGGAATGGCAATATTTGCAATTCTTGCAACTGCTATTTCAATTTATTATTACTTTAAATTAATTGCTATGATGTACTTTTATCCAAGTTTTGCAGATAAGAATGTTGAACAACAAAGTGATGTTAGAATCAGTACTTTTATGATTGGACTTGTTGCACTTCTAATTGTTTGGGGTGGAATTGGTTCAGCTATTGGATTCTTTTTTCCAATACCAAGTATTGATGCTATTTTAAGTGTAGTTGAACTCTCGGTACAATCACTGTTTCTAAAATAGCTATTTGTGTTATAATGTAACACGAATATCATAACTCTTTAACTTACCTTAATTTTTTATATTACACTAAAAGCCCCATATGTTGGGGCTTTAGCCACTAACTTCCTCTCAATTTAAGTCAATATTCAGCCAACATCTAATAAATAAAAAAGTCGAATTTTGCTACACTTTTGCTACACTAAGAAATTTGACCCATATGTGTAATAGTTGAGGCTATTATATAGTTTGAGTTTAACAAAAAAAAGTAAATCGAAAGGATTCAATATGAGTGACCTAATAGAGGGCTATTTAGGTAAAACAGTTGAAGGAAAGAAAAGTAGAACACCAGCAAAACTAGATTATATTCAAAGTGCGACAGGACTAATTCTAGGTCTATTTATGTGGGGACATATGTTATTAGTATCCTCAATCTTAATCAGTAAAGATTTTATGTATACTATTACAAAATTACTAGAAGCAAGTTTCATCTTTGATGGAGGAAATCCATTATTAGTGAGCTTTGCAGGAATTGTAATTTTTATTATCTTTATTTCTCATGCAGCTTTAGGTATGAGAAAATTACCAGGTAATTTTCAACAATACCAAGTAATGAAAGCACATGCTGATCACATGGATCACGAAGATACTAAGTTATGGTTTACACAAGCTATTACTGGGTTCACAATGTTTTTCTTAGGTTCAATTCACTTATATATTATCATTACACATTCAGATGCAATTGGTCCTTATGCCAGTGCAGATAGAGTATGGTCAGAATGGATGTGGCCGTTATATATCCTTTTATTGTTAGCTGTTGAATTCCACGGAACTATTGGTTTATATAGACTCTGTGTTAAGTGGGGTTGGTTTGATGGCCAAGACCCAAAAGCAAACAGAATTAGACTTAAAAAAATCAAGAAAATTCTTACTTGGTTCTTTCTAATCTTAGGTTTTCTAACTTTAGCTGCATATATGAAAATAGGTTATGACCATGCAGATAAACAAGGCGAAAGATATGTACCATCTGCAAAAATTATGGAATATAAAATGACAAACAAAATTGTTGGGAGAATTGCATAATGAAAATTAATTATTGTGATGCACTAGTTATTGGTGGAGGTCTTGCAGGTCTTCGAGCTGCAGTTGCTGCACAAACTAAAGGTTTAAGTACAGTTGTACTAAGTTTAGTACCTGTTAAAAGATCTCACAGTGCTGCTGCACAGGGTGGAATGCAAGCCAGTCTTGGTAACTCTAAAATGTCTCAAGGTGATAATGAAGATTTACACTTTGCAGATACAGTTAAAGGTAGTGACTGGGGATGTGACCAAGAAGTAGCACGAATGTTCGTACATACTGCACCAAAAGCAATTAGAGAATTAGCTGGTTGGGGTGTGCCTTGGTCAAGAGTTAGAGAAGGTAGTAGAGAAGCAGTTATCAATGCAAAGAAAACTACTATTACTGAAGATGCAGAAGTTCATGGTTTAATTACATCAAGAGATTTTGGTGGAACTAAAAAATGGAGAACCTGTTACACAGCAGATGCAACTGGACATACAATGTTATTTGGTGTGGCAAATGAAGCATTAAAAATTGAAGTTGATATTAGAGATAGAAAAGAAGCTTTATCATTAATTCACGAAGGTGGAAGATGTTATGGAGCAATTGTAAGAGATTTAATAACTGGTGAATTAGAAGCTTATGTTTCTAAAGCTACTTGTATCTCTACAGGAGGATATGGAAGAATCTTCAAACAAACAACCAATGCGGTAATATGTGAAGGAACAGGACAAGCAATTGCTCTTGAAACTGGTATTGCTACACTTGGAAACATGGAAGCTGTACAATTTCACCCAACACCAATTGTACCATCAGGTATTTTATTAACTGAAGGGTGTAGAGGAGATGGTGGAATTCTAAGAGACGTAGATGGTCATAGATTTATGCCAGATTACGAACCTGAGAAAAAAGAATTGGCTTCTAGAGACGTTGTTTCAAGAAGAATGATTGAACATATTAGAAATGGTAAAGGTGTTCCCTCACCTTATGGAGATCATATCTGGTTAGATATCTCTATTTTAGGTCGTGAGCATATTGAAAAGAACTTAAGAGATGTTCAAGAAATCTGTCAAATCTTTAATGGTATTGATCCAGCTGATGAAGGTAAAAAAGGATGGGCTCCAGTATTACCTATGCAACATTACTCAATGGGTGGAATCAGAACTAAAAAAACAGGTGAATCTCAAACCTTAAGTGGTTTGTTCTCATGTGGAGAATCAGCTTGTTGGGATATGCATGGATTTAATAGACTTGGAGGAAACTCTGTTTCTGAAACAGTAGTTGCTGGAATGATTGTTGGTAATTACTTTGCTGATTATTGTATTGAAAATGATGTTGAAATTAAAACTGCAACTGTTAAAAAGTTTTTAAATGAACAAGATGCATATCTAAATGAAATTTTAGACTATAACGGTAGTGAAGATATTTTTAGAATTAAAAATACTATGCAAAATCTTATGGATAACAAAGTAGGTATCTTTAGAGATGGTGAGAAACTTACATCTGCAGTACTTGAACTTGAAGAATTGTTAAAGAAGACAAAACAAATAACTGTTAAATCAAAAGAGAAAATAGGTAACCCTGAGCTTGAAGAAGCATATAGAGTTCCTCGAATGTTAAAACTTGCACTTTGTGTTGCTAAGGGAGCACGTGAGAGAACTGAATCTAGAGGGGCTCACTATAGAGAAGACTTCTTAAAAAGAGATGATGCAAACTGGTTAAACAGAACCATTACAACTTGGCCAAATGCTAACGATACTCAACCTACACTTTCATATGAAGAAATAGATATCATGACAATGGAAATGCCTCCAGCATTTAGAGGTTATGGTGCTAAGGGTATGATTATTGAGCATGAGTTAAGTGCAAAAAGACAAGCTGAAGTAGATGAAATCAGAGAAAAACTTGAAACTGAAGGTAAAGATAGACATGCCATTCAAGATGCACTTTTAAACTTTGATTTACCAATGAACTATAGACAAAACAATGAAAGAGTAGGAGACAAGTAATGAGTATAGAAAAAGGTAGAGATATAACAGTCTCAGTACTTAAATTTAATCCGAAAAGCAAAGCTTCTACACCTCATTTTGTGGACTATCATTTAGAAGAGACTCCTGGAATGACTCTATTTATTGCATTAACATACATTAGAGAAAATTTAGATCCAGATTTATCTTTTGACTTTGTATGTCGAGCAGGAATTTGTGGTTCTTGTGGTATGGTTGTAAATGGAAAACCTGCACTTGGTTGTAGAACGTTAATTGCTAATTATCCAGAAGGAAAAATTCAATTAATGCCAATGCCTGCATTTGAACTTATCAAAGATTTATCTATCAATACAGGTAAATGGATGGATGATATGTCAAAACGAGTTGAATCTTGGGTTCATACAAATGAAGAAGTAGATATTTCTAAAATAGAAGAAAAAGTTGATCCAGATGTTGCAGATGAAGTTTTTGAACTTGACAGATGTATTGAGTGTGGTATTTGTGTATCTTCTTGTGGAACTAAACTAATGCGTCCAGACTTTGTTGGTGCAGTTGGACTTAACAGAGTGGCAAGATTTGAAGTAGATCCTCATGATAATAGAACTGCTGAAGATTTTTATGAATTAGTTGGTGATGATGATGGAATCTTTGGATGTATGACTTTACTGGCTTGTGAAGATCATTGTCCAAAACATTTACCTCTACAAAATAAAATTGCATACTTAAGAAGAAAACTAGTAGCACTAAGATAGTTTTAGTACAAGGGCTTTGCCCTTGTACAAGCATATAAAAAAAGTTAATTACCCATCTTCATGGATAATTAACTTTTTTTATATATAAACATTTAACATACATATTATTGACATATTTCATATGTATAATTAAACAATTAAATGCAAATCATATCCTGGAGGATAAATGAATTTAGCAAATGACTACTTTTTATTGTATCACGGAATAAAAATTGAAAAACAATATTCTTTTAATACCCGTCAAAGAAGAAATAAAGAAGAGTTTTTTGATATTGCAGCACTCATATTAAGTGCCAATCGAAAAAACTACGACAAATACCTTCCTCTTAAAACTTTTGCTGACTTAACTTTGAAAATTTCAGATAGAGTTCCTAAAAACCTTGAGGAATTAAATCAACTACAACATGGAATAGTAGAGTCAGTTGCACTTAAAACAAAAAAAGATGATATTGCAAAAATTCATTCTTCTTTTAAATATCTAAAAACTCAAGAAATTATTAATAATATTGACTATGAAAAACTTATTAGTTTATTTGATCCACGAGAAATTATTACTATTGAAGATGAGATTGATATCAAATCAGATATTGAGCTACAAGGCACCATGACATTTCAAGAAAACAAAAAAGTACTTGAGGATCTTATTTTTGAATTAAAAGATATCATTACTCAAGATGCTTACCTTGATGAATTAAATTCAACCCAAGAATATATGAACAATCAAAAATTCTCGATTGGAATTACTGGTGTTATGAATGCAGGTAAATCAACTATGTTAAATGCACTCATGGGTCAAGAGATACTTGGAAGTGCTGTTGTACCTGAGACTGCAAATTTAACCATAGTAAAATATGATAAAAAACCAAGTGCCAATGTATTTTATTGGAATCAAAAAGAATGGAACAATATTGAACAAAGTGCCAATGAAATTGAGTCCATCAAGGAATTTATTCAAGAAACAAAACAACACTTTGCAGATGAACTCTCAGATTATATTCAAGAAGAATCTCGATTTGAAGAGGTAGATATCAATAACCTTGCGGCATTTACGTCAGCTGAAGCCAGTGGTAAGAGATGTAATCTGGTTAAATATGTTGAATTAAAAACAGATTTAAATTTCTTACAAGATGGGATCGAAATCGTAGATACACCAGGCCTTGATGACCCTGTAATTCAAAGAGAAGAAATCACCAAAGAATACGTTGGACAATGTGATTTGATGATACATTTGATGAACGTGAGTCAAAGTGCTACTCTTAAAGATGTTGAATTTATCATTGATGCTCTACTTTATCAAAACATCACCAAAATTCTTATTGTAATAACACGTGCAGATACAGTTACTAAAGAAGAACTTGAAGAGGTAATTAAATACACTAAAACGTCTATTAAGAGACAACTAAAAACAATTAATAAAGACAGCCAATTAGATTATATTCTAGATACCATAAAATTCATTCCCATATCGGGGAAGATGGCACTTTATCACAGAACAGGAAAAAGTGAAGAAGCAATTAATGCTGGATTTAGACTTGAAGATACAGGAATTTTGGATATTGAAGAGTATTTAAATGAAACATTATTTGGATCAGATTCACAAAAAAGCGAATTGATAGTGAAAAGTGTGAAAACACAACTTAGTCGAATTATTCAAAACAGTAAAAAAGCTTTGGATTATGAATTGGTATTGTTATCAAAATCTAAAGAAGAACTGAACTTAGAACTCGAAGAATTTAACAAGAAAAAAATAAAAAATGAAAAAATATTTTTTGCCATGAAAGAAGATATTAATATCTATAAAAAAGATGCAAAAAATTATATCTCATCTTTGGAAACTTTTTTAACAGCAGAACTCATTGATTTACAAAATGTCATAAAACATAGAGTTACAAGCGATGTAAGATATTCATTCGAAAAGACTAAGAAAAGACCTGAAAACTCGCGAGTTAAAGTTATTGTAGAAACTGCAATTAAAGATGGAATTATTGATGTTATAAGAGATTACAGATATAAATTTATTAAAAAATCCCAAAGTATTGGTGAAACGTGTGAGCAGAAATACCAAGAATTTGGTTTTTCAATTGGTCATAAAAACGAAAATTTTGATGCTATGGGCTTTTTTCAAGATGATTTCAAATCAGGTTTTTTAACTTCAAGTAATGATGTATTAATTTCTAAAATTGTGAATGCCACATCTAAAAGTAAAGCCAATAAATTGAATGAACTTGATAGAAGTATAGAAGAAGACCTAAAAGAAGAATTTACACAAATTGAGTCTAATATCAAAGAGAAAGCTAAAAAAGTATCAGGACTTTTAATTGATAACTTTTTTGAAACACTAAATGCACCACTGCTAAACTTTGAACAAAAACTTCTAAATAATGAAAAAATACTTAAAGATCAGATTGTTAGTTTTGAAAGTAAAGATCAAAACAGAGGTGAGCTTTCAATACAAATACACAAAAAACTCAAACAACTTGAAATAACAGAAAAGGCTTGTAAATAATGAAATTTCTAGAACCTTTTGTTGCAGAATATAAAGAAGTTTACACGGTCAAAAAAGTTGCTTATGAAGAGGGACTGGTAGGTGATATAAGAAAAACTAAAGATGCCCTACTTGATCCAAAGTTTCTACCTTCAGTTCAATTAGAATCAATATTAAATAAGCTAATCAGACGAGCAAGATATCCTATGGAAATTGCCATTACCGGACAATTTTCTTCAGGGAAATCTACTTTTCTAAATGCCTTACTATCTCGAAATATTTTACCAACAGGTATTACACCAGTTACTTCAAAAGTGAATTTTATTAACTATGGAGATGAGTATAAACTAAAAATAACTTATAAATCAGGTGCTGAAGAATACCATAGTATAGATCATATTTCTGCTTTTACAGATCAAAGAGAATCTGATATGGACGAGATAAGATATCTTACTTTATATGCACCTATGGATATTTTAAAAGACATTACATTTGTAGATACTCCTGGACTTAATTCTCAAAGTCAAAGTGATACTGATACCACCAGAAAAGTATTAAGAGATGTGGGTGGTATTATTTGGTTAACCCTCATTGATAACGCAGGGAAAATGAGTGAAGCGGAAGTACTAGAAGAATATATGGAACATTTCAAAAACAAGTCTTTATGTGTACTCAATCAAAAAGATAAATTCTCAGACGAACAAATCCAAACTACCACAAAATATGTGAGTGAAAAATTTGGTAAGTTTTTTGCAGAAGTTATTCCCATTTCAGCCAAACAAGCTCTGGATTCAAGAGCACACCAAAAACGCGTACTTTTAGAAGATACCTTTGAACATATCACCAAAGAATTTAAAAGTGAATTAAATAAAAATATCGAGGTGGATTCTTTAGATTTTTTCCAAAGTAAATTCGCTACCTATCAAAAACAAATAAAAGAAATCAAAACAAAAGATATTTCAAACGATATGAAACAAATGAAAGATTCAAATATTCAAGAAGTATTGTCTTTTATTGAAAATATCATCCGTCCACAAGCAGCGGAATCAAAAGAATTCGCCATCAAAAAAGATTTAAAAGGTTTATGTGAAATATTAAATAAGGAGTACACTACTATTATAGGAGTATATGATTCACTTATTGATATTTTAAAAGTAAATGAAAGTCCAATAATGGAGGCATTTGATAATATTCATACACGATATTCAAAAGAGTTATTAAATGTTTTCACTTCTTTAGAAGCTATTATGGACAAAATATCCAATGAAACATTTAAAAATGTAAAACGAGTTCCAGCAACAAGATATGAAGAAACTAAAGGTTCATTTTTATCCAGTGATAAAATTGAAAAAGTAGAATACGATACTTTTTGGATAGACAGTGATGCTGTGTATAAAAATCTCTTTTATGATGACCAAACCATTGAAAAAATGTTTAAACGCTCTATTAAAATGCTTAAACAAATTGAAACCAATTCAGATGAAGCCTTTAGAAATATTTATAGACTTCTAAAAAATGAAGTTAGAAAATGGCAAGAACCTTATGAAAAAATCAAAAAACATAGAGAAGTTTCTAGTGATCTTGAGTTTTCTAATACCCGTCATTTTGCTGCAAAAATTTATGAGCATTTATTGAAAATTTATCATAGAGCTATTTTAGAGAATATTTCAGCTTTAAGAAAAAAGTTTGCTTATTTTAATGGAGCTTTATCCTATAGTAATATGCAAGTTACTCAAGCTACCATTGCACATTTTGAGCAACAAATAGCAGAGTCAATTGAGCTGTATGAAAAAGAACCAAGTAAGTTTTCAGTATATCATCCAAGAGAAGATGAAATATTGACAAAGTTAAAAGCCAATTTTGGATTTGAGCGAATCGAAGATTTTTTAACTTCTAAAAGAAACTACTTATTTAAAATTGTGAAATACTCAAAAGAACAATATACTCAAATCAATAAAGAAAGTATTGAATTCGTAGAAGAACGGAAAAAAGATTACTTAGCCAAAATTATTGATGTGGAAAAGATAAAAGAAGAGATTTAATCTTCTTTTATCTTTATAATTAAACTTATATCTATTTTTTAGATATAGGATGTGTATTTGAAAAGTCTTTAGCTATATTTGCAGATTCTTCGGTACATATTGGATGACCCCAACCACTTTCACTCACAGAATTTGTAATATCATTTACTATATTATCATTCCCTTCTGGACTAATACCAGCAGGTACGAAATCAAGTTTAAGTGCCGATCTTAATTTCCATGCAATATTGTGATCAGCACAAGAACTGTCACCACTTACACCCAATGCTCCAAGAAGTGTTCCATCTTTAGAATACAGTGCCAATCCACCTCCAAATACATTTACTCCTCCAATTTTTCTACCAACCATAAAATCACTTGCAGTACCTATTGTATCATTTGCGCCTCCATAGGCTACACTTGTATCCACAGGATTGCTGTGTTGTAAACCAAACAAGCTTCCCCCGTTTTGAGTTGCTGTAAATAAGTTTGCAGTTGACAGAGCTAAAGTTGGTAGAGAAAAAGCATTTGCTGTATTTGCTTTTTGTGCTGAAATAACACGACTACCTGGCCACTGGTCACCTCTATTGTCACCTGAGAAGGAAACAGATGTCACCTCCCCATCTCTGTTTACTACAGTTGCCCACATATTTAATGAAAAACCTCCATTTTTTTGTGTGACTATTTTTTTAAGTGCATCTTTGACTTGTTCATGTGTTGGTAATGAATTCATTGTATTTCCTTTGTTGTTCATATCTGCTGTTGCTGAACTTATAAATAAACCCAACATTGTACTAATTGCCAATTTTTTAAGCAAAATATTTCCTTTAATTTTAATATATTTCATGTGAAATAATGATAGAATGTTAATAAAGTTTAACCATTAAGTCAAGAAGTTCCCCTTTGGTAAGATAATTACCATTTGGTTGGAAATAGGAAGTTTACGGTACTTTAATATGCTAAAAAGATGAGAATAAAATGCCCAATATGAGATTAAATAAAATACATTGTCAAAATTATACAAAAGAAATTGAAATAACAGTAGAAATTTTAAGTGGTAAATGGATGGTTCTTATTCTTACTCACCTAGGTGAAAAAGAAATTGTAAGATTTAATGAATTTAGAAAAGTATTTCCTGATATTACACAAAAAATGCTATCACAACAACTTAAAAAACTTGAAAAAAATAAAATTATTCAAAAAGAAATATTTAATGTTATTCCTCCAAAAGTAGAGTACAGACTTACAAATGAAGGCAAAAAACTTATTCCAATATTAGATGAAATGCAATTATGGGGAAAAAATTATCTTGAGAATTATTAGGTGTTTACCAAGACCTAAAATATAGAAGTTTAAATGTCCAAACAAAGAATTTATTTAGTTCTCTTCTATATTTTCTTCAACTTGTGTATTTTCTTCTTTTTCATTGGTTTTTTTAACAATAGTACTCTTACCCAACTTTTGATAAATCGGACACCAACCAGTCATACCAGTACCCCAAGGTAAAAGTCCAAGAATTCCTATCCAACTGTTTGTAAAAATACCAGCGGCAAAAATACTACCACCAATCATTATTCTATAAAATCTGTCTTTTGCACCGACATTTACTTTCATTGGATATCCTTAAAATATATAATTTAGTATACAATATTTTCCATATAAAAATGATTGTCACATTTGTAAATTTTATAAGAATTTAAGCCTATTCTATTTGCTTTTATATATAATATTTTTTTATTTTAAAGGATTATTTTGTATAAAAATATATTAAGAGATACTTTTGCATCAGTTTTTGAAGAAAAAGATGCTTTATTTAAAGCATTAATCATTCCAACCCTATTATTAATGTTTTTTAATTATTTTGGAGCTTTTGATGTTAACAATCTTTATCTTTCAATTCCCATAATTGTTTTAACAATTATTATTAATATAACTATATCCATTACTACCCATCGTATACTATTACTCAAAGAAAATTCAATTCCAACTTGGGGATTATTTAAACTTAGTTCAAGGGAAGGGAAATTTTTTCTATCTACTTTTGCATTAGGTTTAATAATTATTCTAGTAGGTGTATTAACAATGGCTGGAGTTATGCTTTTTGAAGCATTATTTACCAACTTTTTAAATCCAACCATCAATGCTATTATTATAGTCTTCATTTTATTTGCTATTTTATCTGTCATGAGTAGATTATCAATTGTTTTTCCGGCAATTTCTGTTGACAAAAATATTACGTTTACAGATTCATGGAATTATACAAAAAATTACAAACTTCTATGTTTTATTACAATAATAGTCTTCCCTGCACTATTTGCTATTGCACTTAGTCTTCCATATGGGTTTATAATTGATATATTAGCAGACAAGATATCATCTCATATGACTGCTTTTTATTCAATATTGAATGTATTTATCAATATTTTCATAATAAGTGCTTTGTCAAATACCTACTTATATATCATATCGAATTTACCAGAAGAAGAAATAACTCAAACTACTTATACAGTCACTATTAATGATAATGAGGCAATCACTTTAAATGCAGATTCAAATATTAACTTCGATGTTCTAAAATACCAATTAACAGAACAATATTCAAAATTGGAATATCATACAGCTTCAGTTGATAAAGAAGATTCATGGATTTTAAAAAATGATGATATTAAAAATTCTTATATTTCTTTAGAGTTTAAAAATAACGATTATTATATTGAAACATTTAATGTAGAAGATCCAAGATTAAAAATCTTAGAAAAAGATGATACAATAATATCTTGACTAAAAAAGGAGTATCTATGTTTATAAAAATTTTTTATTGTGGAGAGTGAAACTATTTACCCCAAGCTTCTAGGTTAGAAGATGAATTAAAAAATAGTTTTAACGATGTAGAAATAGAGTTATATAAAAGCAGCGGTGGAGATTTCAGAGTCATCGTCGATGAAAAAACAATCTTTGATAAACGTGCAATGTCAGGGGATGAAGCGCGCTTTCCAAATGATGGAGAAATTTCTTCAATAATATCTAAAAATCTTTAATCAAAATAGAGGTACCCTAAATAAAATTAGGGTAGAATCCTCTCATGAAATTAACACAAGAACAACTACTACAATTTAACACAAATGGGTTTCTAATTTTAAAAAATTTTGCAGACCCAGTTTTGTGTGAAAAAATATTAGAATCTGCAAAAGACCATCTTGTAAAAAAAGTAGCTCCAATAGAGAGTGAAGCAGAGTATTTACAAGCAGATACAGACAGCTTAACAATTAGAAGACTTCGTCAAGTGTATGATAGAGAAGATATTTTTAAGAGCTGGATGACCCACGAAAAAATGAAGCCAGTTTTACAACAATTGTTAGGTGAAAATCCAGTTTTAGTACTTGCCCACCATAACTCAATAATGACCAAAATGCCCAAACAAAGTTCACGAACATCGTGGCATCAAGATTTTAGATATTGGAACTATACCAATTCGGATATGGTGAGTGTTTGGTTAAGCTTGGACGATGAGACTTTAGCAAATGGTCTTTTAGAATTTATTCCTTCATCACATACATTAGATTTTGATCAAAGTAGATTTGATAAAAAAAGTAATTTTCTCGATGATCATGAAGAAAATAAAAAATTAATTAAAACAGCAATTCACACAAATTTGCAAAAAGGTGACGTAGTACTTTTTCACTGTAAAACTTTACATCACGCAAATAAAAATACAACTTCAAAAGAAAAAATATCTTTTGTTTATACAGTTAGAGCATGTGAGAATAAGCCCCAAAAAGACACCATAAGTGACTATAAAGAGATAATTTTATAGAAAATAGTCCAAGTTATGTATATTTTAAGTAATTTAAGCTTTTTATTGTATTATTCGTATACATAAAAAGTGACCACTTATGTGTCTAATTTATAAACTATTATTAGTTATTAATACTAGTTTTTTAACTTAACTTATATTTAGAATTATTATGTAAAAATTCACAAAATTAAAATTGGAGCAGCTATGAAAGCATCAGATCTATTTGTTAAAGCCTTAGAAAATGAAGGGGTTGAATATATATTCGGAATCCCAGGTGAAGAGAATCTTGATTTATTAGAATCAATGAGAGGTTCAAGTATCAAACTTATTCTTACTCGTCACGAACAAGGTGCAGGTTTTATGGCAGCAACTTATGGAAGACTAACGGGTAAAGTTGGTGTTTGTTTGGCAACACTTGGCCCCGGTGCAACTAACTTCGTAACAAGTGCAGCATACGCACAACTTGGTGGTATGCCACTAATGATGATTACAGGTCAAAAACCAATTAAAAAATCTAAACAAGGTCGATTCCAAATTATTGACATTGTGAATTTAATGAAACCAGTTACAAAATATGCAAAACAAGTTGTAAATGGTAATAACATTCCTTCAATGGTAAGAGAAGCATTTAAAATTGCAACAACTGAGAGACCAGGTGCTGTTCATATTGAATTACCTGAAGATATCGCTGCTGAAGAAGATTGTGAAGACAATGTTTATCCAGTACAAAAATTTCACTATCCAACTGCTGATAAGTCTGCTGTTTTATCTGCGGTTAAAATGATCGAAGGTGCTAAAAGACCATTATTACTAATTGGTGCTGGTGCAAATAGATCAAGAATTGGTGAAGCATTAACTAATTTTGTGAATGAATTAGGTATTCCATTTTTCTCTACTCAAATGGGTAAAGGTGTAATTAACGACGGACACAAACTTTGTCTTGGAACTGCAGCATTATCTCAAAATGACTTTATTCACTGTGCAATTGACAGAGCGGATTTAATCATCAACGTAGGTCATGATGTAATTGAAAAACCACCATTTTTCATGGAAAATGAACCAGATTCAACAAAAGTATTACACTTAAACTTCTTCCCATCTGAAGTTGATGATACTTACTTCCCACAATTAGATATTATTGGTGATATTGCTTCAAACATCAATGCTTTAGCAAATGCTTTAACAGTTCAAAAAGATTGGGACTTTGATTACTATATGAGAGTTATTAAAGAAGTAAGAACTCGTACGAGTAAATACTTTGAAGATACAAGATTTCCAATTTTACCTCAAAGAGCGGTAAATACGATTAGAGAGCAGTTAGCAGATGAAGATATCGTTACTTTAGATAATGGTGTTTACAAAATCTGGTTTGCTAGAAACTATGATTGTGCACTTCCAAATACAATGTTATTAGATAATGCACTTGCTACCATGGGTGCTGGACTTCCTTCTGCAATGGCTGCTAAAATGGTTCATCCAGAGAAAAAAGTAATTGCTGTTTGTGGTGATGGTGGATTCATGATGAACTCACAAGAAATGGAAACTGCAGTTAGATTGGGATTAAATCTTACAGTTGTTATTTTAAATGATAATGCATACGGTATGATTAAATGGAAACAATCTGGAATGGGATTTGATAACTTTGGTCTTGACCTTGGGAATCCTGATTTTGTTAAATATGCTGAAGCATATGGAGCACATGGACATAGACCATCATCTTGCGAAGAGTTTGAAAAAACATTAACTGAATGTGTTAATGGAACGGGTGTTCACTTAATTGACCTTGCTGTTGATTATTCATTAAACCACGCAATCTTAAATGATTTACTAGACTCAAAAGAATGTATTATATAATCATTTTTTGATATAAACTAAAAAACTATTTAAAAGATATTTATCATTTATGATAAATATCTTTTTGCATTAAATTACAAAAAAAAGGGAACATATATGAGTACTATTGAAGTTACATCACCGTTTGACGGAAAAGTTGTTGGAAACGTAAAGTTTTCTACAGTTGAAGAAGTAAAAGCTGCTATTGATTTAGCAGACGCAACATTTGCTGACCATAAAAATGCACTTCCAAAATATCAAAGAATTGCAATTTTAGAGAAACTAGTTGAGATTATGAGTACACAAGTTGAAGAATTAACTATTCTTTGTGCTAGTGAAGGTGGTAAACCTTACGTAGATTCACAAGTTGAAATTCACAGAGCAATTAATGGTGTAAAACTTGCAATTGAAGCTCTTGGTGCTTTTGAAGGTAAAGAAATTGCTATGGGTCATACTGCTTCAAGTGCAAATAGAATGGCTTATACATTTAAAGAACCTATTGGTGTTGTTGCTGCTGTTTCTGCATTTAACCACCCATTTAACCTTGCAGTTCACCAAGTGATTCCTGCAATTGCTGTTGGTTGTTCAGTAATCATCAAACCTGCTACTCAAACTCCTATGTCAGCTATTAAATTAGTTGAATTATTAGCTGAAGCTGGTTTACCTAGCGGTTGGGCACAAGCTGTTGTTTGTGGAAGAGAAGCTGGAGAATTACTTGCAACTTCACCAAAAGTTAATTTCTTAACATTTATTGGTTCAGGTGCTGTTGGTTGGTACTTAAACTCTAAAGTTGCAAATGGAACAAGAGTTGCATTAGAACATGGTGGAGTTGCACCTGTTATTGTTGAAAAAGATGCTGATTTAGATGAATTGATTCCTTCACTTGCAAAAGGTGGTTTTTACCACGCTGGTCAAGTTTGTGTATCGGTACAAAGAGTTTATGTACATGAAGACATCGTAGATGTTGTTGCATCTAAATTAAGCGAAGCTGCATCTAAATTAGTTGTAGGAGATCAATTAGATCCTAAAACTGAAGTTGGTCCTTTAATTAACCACAACGAAGTAAACAGAGTTGAAGAATGGGTTAATGAAGCAGTTGAAAAAGGTGGAAAAATTTTAACTGGTGGAAAAAGAATTTCTGATTCATTATTTGAAGCTACAGTTATTTTAAATCCAGCTGATGATGCTAAAGTTTCTACAAATGAAGTATTTGGTCCTGTTGTTTGTATTTATACATACTCAGACATTGAAGAAGCATTTGATAGAGCTAACGCTTTAGAAGTTTCTTTCCAAGCTGCAGTGTTTACTAAAAACATTGATACTGCTTTAAGAGCTGTTAAAAGATTAAGTGGAACTGCAGTAATGGTTAATGATCATACTGCATTTAGAGTTGATTGGATGCCATTTGGAGGAGCTAAAGCTTCTGGACTTGGAATGGGTGGAATTCACCATTCTATGGTTGAAATGTCAAAAGAAAAACTAATGGTAATTAAGTCACCAGCACTTTAATATCATTGTAAGATGTATTTCATTTTGTGAAATACATCTTGCTTATTTTAACTTATATTTTTTAATACACGCTTCCCGTATTTTAGAGATTCTTCCACTTCTTTCCATTTCCAGTAGTACTGCTTGAAGTTTTTTAATTAAGTGTTTATTTTTCTTGTGTAAGTAATGATATAAATTTATTTTTATAAGTCTATTGCCTACTAATTGAACATCTACGATACTCGTTTTTCTTAATCCACTTATTCCATTTATTTTAGGAAGTACAACTACATCGTAACGTTTTTTCTCAAGCATCTTGAGTGTTTGAGTGATGCCGGCTACTTCATCACATAAAATACCTCTTTGGCGTAAATTTTTTTCAACAAATTTAATACCTATTACACAAAGATTATTATATTGTTTTAAACTATCCCAATTTTTAATACTTAAGTTTTTATTCCATGAAAAAGCATATCCCTCAATAAAATTAATTGGGATAGTAATAGGAATTAAGTTTTTATATTTGGAATTAATACCTTTGATTCGCGAGAGTTCACCATCAACTTCTCCTGTATTTGAAGTTATTAAGGCACGTTCAAAGGGGTAATACTTAGATTCTATATCATAACCGATTTTTTTATATGCTATTTTTAAAACATCAAATGAAATTTTTTGTATAGGGGATTCTTGTCCAAGAGAAAAAATCAAAGTTTTGTTATCATTGGCAAAAATAAAAAGAGTGAAAGAAAGAAAAAGTATAACTAATTTATGCAATAAAATATCCGGTCAATTTAATACGCGAAGTATATATAAGTAATGCTTATAATATCTTAATAGTAAAATGGTATTTATGTTACTAATATAAACGGATTTCAGTCAACTTACAAAATAATGTAAGTTGACTCTATATTTAGGACTCTAGTTTATTTTAATAAGAATTTTCCTACTGATTTATCTTTTTTAAGATTTTTATGATTTACAACAACACCATGCATAGCTAAATAAATACCATTCTCAACATCTGCACTTAAAAATCCAAGTGCCAGTGAAAAGTTCATGGTTGCTTCAACTTCTTCAATACTCATAGGAACCATAGCTCCGGTAAACACTATTTTTTTATCATTAATTTCTTTTTCAAGAAAAGCAGATGTCAAGTCAACAGTATCTGTTCCATGAATAATAATAATATTTTCACTGTCACTATCTTTGATAGTTGCAGTAATTAATTTTCTATCTAAATCTGTCATGTCTAAACTATCTTTTGAAACGATATTTTTCACTTCAATTTCAAGATTATGACAAGATTTTAAAATTTTATCCAAGGCAACATTGTCATCAGGAACTAGAAGTTGTCCCTTGATTGGATTATATCTTTTATTAAAAGTACCACCTGTATTTATTACTGTAATTTTCATCTATATCCTTTATTCACTTCTTGAGAGTATATATCCCTCTTGAGCTATATTTTTTATTATATTCATTGGCATTTTAACTCTTAATTCTTTAATAAATGATTTTAGAGCATATGTAGTCATATCTTTTCCTTGCCAAAGTTCAGTTTCCATTTGTTCGTACGTTGTTATGGTATTTTTATTTTCATACAATAATTGGAGAAAGTCTTTTTCTCTTTTACGTAATGATATCTTTTCTTTATTTAAATATAGAAGTTCTCTTCTTTGTAAATTCAGAACCAAGTCTTCAGTTAATAACAACTGCTTAGATAAATTAATATCCAGATATTTTAACAAAGCATTTTCAAGTTTTACAAGGTTAAGAGGTTTTAATATATACTGATTTACATTCAAATTAATCAAATCCATCAAATACTCTTTATTCGAATACGCCGTTAACATAATTATCATTGTATGGGCATCATCATTTCTAATTTTTTTAACCAGTTCAATTCCATCCATATTTTTCATTTGAATATCAGACAAAATAATCTTTGGTTTAACTTCTTGATATATTTCATATGCTTCTTCACCATCACTTGCTTCATATACATCATTTGAATAATACTCTAAAGCTTTAACAATTAAATCTCTTATGGATTTATCATCTTCAACACATAAGATAGAAACATCTTTTAATTCTTCCATTAGTACTTCATTCATAATTCACCCCACTACAACTATCTTAAAGACAGCTCCTTCGTCATCATTTTCAACACTTAATTCTCCAGTCATGTTTTTTTCAATAATTAGTTTTGAAATATATAATCCTAACCCTGTACCTTTAGCACTGTCCTTTGTACTATAATAAGGGTCAAAAATAAGATCCAAACTTTTTTCATCAATACCTTTTGCATTGTCACGAATAATTACTATACTTGAATACTCGTTTTTATCAATGCTAACATAAATCTTAGGCTCATCAATCTTTCGTTCAATTAAAATATCTTTAGCATTACTAATTATGTTTAATATTACTTGAGCATATTCAGTAGGATAACCTTTTATTTTTTTATCCTCTTGTATATCCAATATCAAATCAATGCCTAAGTTATTTAGAGTTGCATTAATAATATTAAAGGCATTTTGACAAGCGTCACTTATATTAAAATACTCTTTCTTTTTATCTGGTCGATAAAAGTTTCTAAAATCATCTATGGTATTTGACATAAAATTAATTGTATGGTTACTTCTACTAATAGAGTCAAGAATTTGTTTATTATTCACTTTTTTTGATATTGTTGACATTTCAAGTTCCATTAGTACACCAGACAATTCACTTAAGGGTTGTCTCCATTGATGTGCAATCATACTAATCATTGAACCCATTCTGGCCAGTTTTGATTGCTGTAACATCGCTCTGTCTTTTTTCTTCCCCTCTTCTATTCCAACTGCCACTTTTGAGGAAAGCGTTTCATTAAGATTTTGAAGTTTTTTTTCTTTATTTTGAACTTTACTCATATACTTTTTAACAATATCATTAATAATATTAACCATTAAGAGTGTAAAGAAAAACATAAATACCAAAATACATGAAGTCAAAATTATTATAAAGTACTGGTATTTTTTTTCTCTTTCTTCATGAATAATAATTTTATTTTTGATAATTTCATCTAGTTTTTTTATATCGTATGTTTTTTGTAAGGTATAAACTTCTTTGTATTCTTTGAGATCTACTTGGAAGTTTTCATTTGAGAGTTTTAAATAATAAGACATGGTAAAAAGAGCACCTAAAATAATGCTCAAAAAGGGGATCATAATAATAAAAAAAGGAATTCCCTCTTTATTAAACATCTTAGTCCTTAACACTTTACTAAAACCTAGGGGTTTTCAGTTTTTCAAATAAAAAGTTTAATGTATGGGCTATCGCCCACACATTATCTTTTAACTTTTGTTTGATTAATATTATCAACAATTTCTTTCCAAACATCTTTATCGAAATTAAATTCTGTATAATCATTGTATCTTAAAACAGGTGTAATTCCCTCTTTTAATTGTCTGTCATAACCTTTAATTAACTGCAATACTGGTTTGTATAAAAGAGCAATCACAATCAAGTTAATCACGGCTAATAATCCCATACTTAAATCTGCAAAAGCAAAAATAGAACCAAGATTTTGAAATGCTCCCCATAAAACTAAGGATATACATAAAATTTTAAATGCTGTGAACAATGAAGTATTTCCTCTGCTGAAAAAGTTTAGACTGTTTTCTGCTAAATAATAGTTATATAACATAGATGAAAATCCAAATAAAAACAATGCAACAGTTACAAAATATCCACCAAATGGTCCTAAGTGTTCAACCAAGGCGTTTTGTGTCAATAAAATCCCTTGTGGTCCTTCAGCTCCTGGAGTATAAACTCCAGACAATAAAATGATAAAGGCAGTACAAGAACATAATATTATAGTATCAATAAATACTGAAAATGATTGAACAATACCTTGTTGTACTGGATGTCCAACATAAGCAACCGCTGCCACATTAGGTGCAGATCCTAAACCTGCTTCATTTGAAAACATTCCTCTTTTAGCTCCTTGTAAAATAACTGCACCTATTCCACCACCAATTGCTGAACTTGGATTAAACGCTTCATTAACAATCATACTAACAAGAGCAGGAATTGCTTCATAATTTAACGCAATCACAACAACCGCAATTAAAAGATAACTCACAGCCATAATAGGAACAATCACTTCTGAAACTCTAGCAATTCTTTTAACTCCACCAAATATTGACAAAGCAAAAACAATTGTAATTGCCACACCCGTCATCCAAGTAGGAATATCAAAAGATGCCTCAAAAGAAGTAGAGATAATAAACGATTGGGTAGCATTAAAGGCAAATCCAAAGGTAATCATTAATAATATAGAAATAACAATTCCCAACCATCGTTGACCTAAAGCTTTAGAAACATAATATGCTGGACCTCCTCTATATACTCCTTCATCTTTCCCATCTTTTTCTTTGTATAATTGTGCCAAAGAACACTCAAAGAAGCTGGTTGACATACCAATAAGTCCAATAATCCACATCCAGAAAACTGCCCCTGGACCTCCTAAAGTAATAGCCACAGCAACACCTGCAATATTACCACCACCAACACGTCCAGCAACACTTAACATCAAGGCTTGAAAAGAACTGATATGCCCTTCTTTATCATGTACTGTCTCTTTTAAGATATGAAACATTTTAAAGAAATATCTAAACTGTACAAATCGTGAGCTAACCGTGAAGAAAATTCCAAGAAGTGGAAGTAAATAGATTAATATGGAACCCCATATAAGATCATTTAAAAATGAATTTATTTCTGCGAACATTATTTCTCCTTTATTTGAAGAATTCTAACATGTCAAAGAGGGTATAAAGAGGGTAATACTAAACGAATTTCAGAAGACAATTAACAGAAAAATTATGAACTCAATTCACTTGCTCTATCATTCTTTTGATTTTAATTGCTTTTTCAAAATGATCAAGTTTATGAGTTTGGATCCACCAAGTTGCTACTTCCATTAATAGTTCAGGTTGGTCATTTTTATTGGCAAAAAAAGCATAAAAAGACAAACCAACCTCAGCACCTTTTTGTTCAATCTTTTTATTACATATATTTACTATTCTTTCTTGCATATCTTGATTCATATTATTTATATATCCTTTTAATTTATATTTTTATTATAGTTAAAAAAGAAAATTGAAGTAAATTTTATTACGTATTGTCATTTGATTTGGCAGTTATTGTAATTAAACTATCTTATCTGTCCATACGGCATACTCATTTCCACTGGGATCGCTAAAATGAAATCTACTTCCACCAGGAAAAGAATATATACCTTTAATAATTGTACCTTTAGCATTTTGTATTTTTTCTTTTGTACTTTCTAAATCATTACTATAAAATACAATCAAAGCACTTCCCTTCTTAGTTGAGCAAACTTGTTCAGACTTAAAAAAACCACCATCTAATCCCTCATCACTAAAAGCAATATATTCAGGTCCATACTCCCTAAACTTCCATGAGAATACTTTTTCAAAAAAAGTTTTTGTTTCCTTAATATTTGTACAAGGAAACTCTACATAATTTATCTTTTCATGGTTATTCATTTTTAATTCCTTTATTTGTTCTTTTACTTACTGGCACTAGCTAAACCAATTCCAAAAAATACAAAAGTACCTCCACCAAATCTATTTACAGCTTTACCACCTTTTTGAGAACTTAACCATTTTCGTGATGACTTTGCCAAATAAGCATAGATAAAATGAATAAGAACAACCAAACTACTATAGGTGATGACAAAAATAACAAACTGATTATTATAATCTTTCGTAAAATCAACAAACTGTGGAAATATAGACATAAAAAAGAATACTGCTTTTGGATTGGTTAATTGCATAGTAAGACCTTCTAAAAATAGTAGTCTTTTTGCTTTTTTACTATTCTCACTTTCCTCTATTGTTTTAACAGGTGAGTTCCATAACTTGATACCCAGATAAATTAAATATGCAGCACCTATATATTTCATCACTGTAAAAGCTACACTTGAAGTTGCTAAAATCACACCAAGACTAGTAGCTGATATTCCTGCAACGATAAAAGTTCCAAATGCAATTCCTAAAATTCCTCCAATAGCACCTCTTACTCCATAACTAATAGCATTGGTCAGAGTTAATATTACTCCTGGACCTGGGCTTAATATTGTAATGCTAGCAATAAGTACAAATACTAAATAGTTCTCCATATAAAACCTTTTTAACAATTTATTTACTATAACGAATATTTAAGATTTAAAAGTGACGTATGATTTATACCATAACATAAAGTGTTTAAAAGATATGATTTTTAATATGTATTACTTACTCTACAACACTTCTAAATGTTAAACTGATTCTGGGTTTATGGATTTTCTTTGAAGGGGGAAGTCGATGTAACCAGTGACTTTGTGTTTCATCTTTCATAAGTAAGATACTGCCATCTTCTAAAAGTAAAGAAATACTTTCTTTACTTTTCCGATGTTTAAAAGAAAATTGACGTTGCGCCCCTAAACTTAAAGATGCGATTGCGCCATTGAGTTTCAAATCTTTCTCCGCATCACAATGCCATGCCATAGCCTCTTCACCATTATGATAGAGGTTTAACAAACAGGCATTATAAGTTTCTCCTGTTTTTTTTTCTACTAGTTCTTTTAACTCTAATAATTCAGAAATCCAAGGCAGTGCAATTTTTGTTGTGTTTGAGTAAGTATATAAATAAGGTTCATTTCCGTACCAAGCAACTTTTCGTTTGGTTAATATACGTTTTCCCATAACAAAAGCTTCATCGTTTTTCCATTGGATTTTTTCAAATAAAACTTCGTAGTAATGTTTGGCTTCTTTAAGACTGAGTTGTTTTCCGTAATAATAAACCGTACCATCTTGTGGTAAAAGGTTTACTGTCATATCTTCATCTTCATCAAATAAATTCATTTTGCACCTATAACTTCTTTCTCAATAGTATTATCTTATAGCAACTATCCTTTTAGTGATATAAAGATTTTACTTTATAAATTCTCACCACTATTATGTCTTTCAACTCTTAAACCATAACATCCATAAGCTGTAAATCTCGCTATTACAAAATCTGTTTCTTCATTTTTTAAAAACTGTAATAATATATCTTGGGATTCATCTTCACTAACTACTTTGGCATCAATGATTTCTTCTTTTTGATTATAAGCTCTGAGTACAAAACTCTTTTGTAAATAATCATGCTTTTCGTTTGTGTGGAGATGAGTACTTATAGGTAATTGAAAATAATTAACATTTTCAGTAGATTCATTGGCAAGGACAAAAATAGGCCCATACTCTTTATAGGGACCATTTTGTTTAAAAGGGCAATAAGAGGCCAGGATTAATTCTTCCCCTACTCTAGCACGTCTTAAAACATCTCTACAGGGTTCTCCTCCTCTAGCAGTAAGGTAAGTTACTTTTTGCTTTAAGTCATCAATACCAGAAACTCTTACTTTTTGTAAGAAATCTTCTCGTATTGGTTTAATTTTATAGGTCATTTTATTCCTTGCTAGTATTCTTGGTATATAGAACTTTAACAATTACTTAGGAATAGCACAATCCGAATCTTGCTTTGTTGTCTTTTACAGTACTTCTTAAAACTGAAGTTCTAATCCAACACCAACTTCATTGACATTTGTTAATTTTGATAATTCAATTTTATATTTCAAACTGGTACAGTGACAAGGATGAATACTCTTAATATCACAGTTTTCAAAATACTTCATGGTTCCAGAAGCTTGAATGTCACTTGGATTCATTAAATGAAAGCCACCCAAAATATCAACAATACGATCATCATCACATACCTTTTTAGCATGTTCAATGATATTACAAATACCAGCATGGGAGCAACCTGTGATGATAATTAAACCTTCATCTGTCTTATACACCATAGCCGAGTCATCATTCACATAATCATCAACCATAACACCATTTTGCTCACAACAACCAACGGGATCTAAGTTTTCAAAATCATTGCCTCTTTCAATCTCTCCTAAAAAAACAATATTATCAGCAATCCATAAAGGCTCACGGCTTAACTTCACGTCAAAATATTTATTTATTTTTTCACGTCCAATGAGTGAGCCTATTTCATCCCCTTCATATTCTTTATAGGTAAATGCTTCTGGGTGAGCTACTAAACTTGGATTTTTATAAGATATTTTTTCTGTTTTGGCTTCACTGTATAATTTAATTAAAGGGGATAATCCACCCGTATGATCATTATGTCCGTGAGAGACTACAATAAAATCTAGATCTAAAAGACTTTCATCCATTTGTCTTGCATTTTTAATAAAAATATCTGAATACCCCAAATCAAATAAAATTTTTGTTTTTTCATCACTTATTAAATACGATATGGCAGGTTCCCCCACATAATAACGATCGATTATAGTATTATTGTCTACTAGAACTTTTATTTGCATTGTTTGCCTTTTGTGATTCATATTATTTAGATAATTTTCTGCATTTTATAGCAATCAAGCTTGAAGACCTATAAATTTTTTATTCACTTAAATGTGATATGATTACAAAAACTATTCAAGAAAATAATACTAAAGGAACATCAAGATGAATGATTCAATCGAATTTAATACAAGCTATATACATTATAAAAATGGTTTAACTTATATTCCCATTGATAATTGTAAAATTCAAGAAAATGATATCTGGGTAGAGGCTATTTTATATAAAACACAAAGCCAAGAGTTATTTGTAAGAAGTAAAAAAGAGTTTATTGAAAAGTTTGCAAAAGAGTAAATACTATTTTGCTCTTCAATTCATGGAAACTTGAAAAAGAGTATCTCTCTTTTACATTTTATTTTAATTTAATTTATTTTGCAAACTTATGTTTTGTAGGTTGTTTGTTAAAGTCTAATGCAACAATAATGATTTCATCCACTTGTACCAAAACTTTATCGGTCGTTTTATTTCTCAGCTCACATTTAACAGTAATAGAGGTGGTTCCAGTTCGTACCAGTTCAACTCCTGAGAGTAAGATATCTCCTATGTTCGCCGCACTCTGAAAGGAAACTTCTGACATTTTAACTGCTGCAATTTTATTGGTTTCTAACATATTGGTTGCAAATATAATTGCATCTTCAACTATCCATGAAAGTGTGACACCACCAAATAAAATACCTGCTGCATTTAGATGAGGATACATTACCATTCTTTGAGTACCATATTCCACTTTGTTACCTTTATTTTAATCTTATTTAATATATACCTATAATATATTAAATATTCAATAAAACAAGATAAAATAATGTACAAAAAAACTAAAAAGGACACTTATGAAATATAATGTATATCTATCAGGTGAAATTCATACGTCATGGAGAGATGAAATCATTCAAGGCTGTAAAGAGTTAAACTTAGATATTGAATTTGGCTCACCAGTAACTGTGCATAGAGACAGTGACGCAGCAGGTGATTGTTTAAGAGCACAAGAAGTCAACTACAATAGAGATCATCAAAGTGCAAAAATAAATGCCATTCGTACAAAAACACTTATCAACAATGCACATATCGTTATTGTTCGTTTTGGTGATAAATATAAACAATGGAATGCCGCATTTGATGCTGGATACTGTGCTGCTATTAACAAACCATATATCACCCTACATGATGAGGCAATTACACATGCACTCAAAGAAGTTGATTCAAGCGCACAAGCTTGGGCAACTACACCACAACAGGTCGTGGAACTACTTCGTTATACGCTTACAGCCTAACAAGTCATAAATTTATCATACCCAATAGCTATACTTTAGTATAGCTATTTATTTAAGAAGGAAATCCTTGAAACTTTATATTCTACTTATGTCTTGTGTATTATTCTGGTCAGGAAATTTTGTTATTGCAAGATTTATACATGACGATATTTCACCTATTGAATTGGTCTTTTTCAGATGGTTTGGTACACTTGTCGCCCTATCTCCACTTTTGTTTATTCATAGAAAGAAAATATTTACAAGCATTAAAAATCATTTTTTAATTATGATGACATTTTCACTTTTGGGAATTAGTGGATATAACAGTTTTGTCTATTTAGGTCTTCAAACAACCACTGCAACCAATGCTTTATTGATTAATTCTAGCATGCCTATTATGATTATATTTCTTGCTGCCATTATTTTAAAACAAAAGATTTCGTTTATGCAAATGATTGGAATTGGATTATCTACTCTTGGTGTGATATTTTTAGTTTTACAAGGGGATTTTACACAAATTGGCTCCATGAGTTTTAATGTAGGGGATATATGGATAATAATTGCAGGGCTTTCTTGGGCACTGTACTCAGTCCTTATGAAGTTCAAACCAAAAGATTTACATGCTTTGGAATTTCTAACAGCAGTGGTCTTTTTAGGAAGTATTGTTTTACTGGGAATCTATCTATTTTCTGGATATGGATTTAGTTCTGGAGTCGCAGTTGTAAGTAATAATTATTGGGTAATAATATATATGGTCATTTTCCCATCCATCTTGTCTTACATCTTTTGGCATAAAGGCATTCATGAAATAGGTGCAGATAAAACAGGACAATTCACTCACTTGATGCCGATTTTTGGGAGTATTTTGGCTTTTGTATTTTTAAATGAAACTTTAGAATTATTTCACTTTATGGGAATGGTATTAATAGGTTTTGGAATTTATCTATCACTTTTTTTAAAAAAGAAAACCATTAAGAAGATACAGTAAAACTAGAAAATATTTCTAGTTTTACAATCTAGCATTAATTTGGAAAAAATAATTCACATTCTATATCTAGGTTTTTAAAAAATTCTAATTCTTTGTGTTTCAATCCGTGAGTTGAGAAAGAACTTTGTATTATCTCTTTTACATATTCAAAAGTATTAACATCTGCTAAAAACTCATCCACATTCATCCATTTCGCTTCTAGAATTTCATCTGTATCTTGAATATTGATTGTGTCACTTAAAGGATTTGCTTTACATAAGATATAAATATTACCTTTGCCAAATTGGTGGGGATGAAAAGAAGAAAGGGTAATAACAGACTCAAACTCAACAATGATGCCTGTTTCTTCTAATACTTCCCTGCAAACTGCCGTTTCTATTTTCTCTCCCAAATCTATATGACCACCAGGTAATTTATAACCTATGTTTGAAAAACGCTCTTTGATTAACAGTATTTCTTTGTTCTCATTGATGACCACTACTCCAACACCTAAGGTATGAGTGGGTGCAGTTGGAATAATAGGATTGGGAGTGAGTTTTTTAACCATCATCACATAATTATCACCACAGTTGTGAAAGGTGAATTCTTGTTTTGATGCTATTTCAATAAGATGTGCATTTTCCAGCGAAAAACTTATCCAAAGAAGTTTTCTCTTGTCATTTTGTAAGTGTTGTATTAAAAACAGTAAATTATTTTCAAAAGATGTTTTATCTTCTATAAAAGGAAGAGAGTCAATCGTAACACCATTGTATCTATCCAGTATAAGTTTAAAGCCCGAAACTTCATCTATAAAATCA
>MAAG01000043.1:0-292 GCA_002163065.1 Arcobacter sp. 31_11_sub10_T18 | reverse complement strand
TCTAATTGTTCTAACAAGTCCATTGGTAATTTTGAGGCAGTTGCTGAGACTAAAATTCTGTCAAACTTCTTTCTTTTAACTCCCAAATCATAACTGGACTTGGAAATAAAAGCATTGTATATTTCATATTTTTTTAAATTTTCTTTTCCAAAATTTACAAGGGAAGGGATTACTTCTAGCCCAAACACATATCCAATTTTTCCTATGGCTTGAGAGATAAGTGCTGTTGTATAGCCTGAGCCAGAACCAATATCTAAAACCCTATCGGTTTCTTGTAAATCAAGAGTTTCCA
>MAAG01000085.1:34981-35209 GCA_002163065.1 Arcobacter sp. 31_11_sub10_T18 | reverse complement strand
ATTGATACTTCAAATCCAATCTCTCGTGAGTTATTAAAAAAAGCTGTTTTTTATATTGTACCAAATATGAATCCAGATGGAACCAGACGTGGTAATCTTAGAACCAACGCTGCAGGAGCAAACCTAAATAGAGAATGGTTAAACGCAACTATGGATCATAGTCCTGAGGTATTTTTAGTACGAGAAAAGATGACACAAACTGGTGTTGATTATTGTTTGGATGTACAT
>MAAG01000085.1:4271-34935 GCA_002163065.1 Arcobacter sp. 31_11_sub10_T18 | reverse complement strand
TACCAAGTTGGAATGATGAAAGACAAAATTTACAAGACTTATATTTAAGTGAACTTGTAGATGCCAGTCCTGATTTCCAAACCAAGTATGGTTATCCTAAGGGTAAACACTCAACTGAGTTACTTACCCTTGGTACCAATTATATTGGGGAAACCTTTACTTGTCTTGCGATGACTTTAGAAATGCCATTTAAAGATACAGTAGAGACTCCTGATAGTACTTATGGATGGTCTGGGCAACGTTCAAAACAGTTGGGTATTGCTAATCTAAATGCACTTTACAAAACTATAGACAAATTATAGATTAGAACAAACTACGTTCAAAACCTTCTTGATAAAATTAAGAAGGTTTAGCTTTCCTCTTGACAAATAAATTTAATTCTATTACAATTCGACAGTTATCAAACTGTAAGAAGGTTAAAATGGATTCGAAAGAGCTATCAAAAATATTTAAAGCATTATCAAATGAAAATAGATTAGAAATCTATAGAGAAATAGCAAAACAAGAAGATGTAGATTATGAACAAAAATGTGATTGCTCTATTGCAGAAATATTAAGTTGCCTTAAAATCGGAGCACCTACCATCTCACATCATTTAAAAGAATTATCCAACGCGAATTTAATCACCACAGAAAAAAATGGTAAGTTTTTAATGGCACATATAAACAAAGATACATTGGAAAAAATTAAAAGTTTTATTGAAATAGAATAAAAATTTTTACCACTACAGTTTGATAGTTATCAAAATATAAAATTAATAAGGAATTATTATGAGTGTTTGTTGTTCAAAAGAAGTTATGAGTTATGATTCAAAACAATTTATAAAAGGTAAGTTTAGAAACACCGTAAAACGGCACAAAAATGGTTTAAAAAATACTTTGAACATTCTTTGGGACGTAGCTTTTAATAAAGCCAAAGACTCAGTTCCCGAAGATAAAAATGCTATTCCTGTTATCAATCTTGAAACAAAAGATTTAGAAGAGATGGAAAATAACTCTGTACTTCGTCTTGGACATTCAAGTTTGGTGTTTAAACTGGAGAATGATCTATATCTTACTGATCCAGTTTTTTCAAATCGGGCATCACCTTTTACTTGGTTTGGACCCAAAAGATTCCATCAACCTCCCTTAAAAGCGAAAGACTTGCCCAATATCAAAGGTGTGATTATTTCACATAACCATTATGATCATTTAGACAGTGAGTGTATTACAGAAATAAAAGACAAAGTAGAGCGATTTTATGTGCCACTTGGAGTTTCCAAATATTTGATTGAGTTTGGTGTGGAGAAAGAAAAAATAGTAGAGCTTGATTGGTGGCAAACTATTGAAGAAAATGGTATAAGTTTTACTGCTACTCCTTCACAGCATTTCTCAGGTCGAAGTATGTTTGATTTTGATAAGTCTTTATGGTGCTCATGGGTGATAAAAACATCTCAAGTAAATCTTTTTTTTAGTGGAGATTCTGGATATTTTGAAGGCTTTAAAGAAATAGGTGAAAAGTATGGACCTTTTGATATGACCTTTGTGGAAGCAGGTGCTTATAATAAAAGGTGGATGGACGTGCACATGATGCCAGAGCAAACAGTGCAAGCCCATGAAGATTTACAAGGAAAAGTACTTTTCCCTATACACAATGGAACCTTTGATTTATCTCTTCACAGTTGGTATGAACCTTTTGACAGAATTCATAGTCTTAGTATAAATAAAAATATCTCTAGTGTGTTCCCAAAAATGGGTGAGAGTATTGATATTTTAGGAACTTATAAAACAAATAAATGGTGGTAGTATTATAATATTAAAACTATGATACATATTTAAATATGTATCATAGTTTGTTTATTCATATGTATAAATAAACTATATATATTTCCGAGACGCTAACACTTCTTATAAAAATCTACAAAAATTAATTCTCACAAAACAAACAAATCTTTGCTAATGTAATATTTAATAATAAGAGATAAAAAAATCAGATATACTTTTGACTAAATTTAAATATCTCATAAGGGAGAAAGATATGCCTATTATTATACCTAAAGAGCTTCCAGCCTCTAAAGTCTTAAGTGAAGAGAATATCTTCATTATGAATAAAGAAAAAGCTGCGAATCAAGATATCAGACCACTAGAAATTTTAATTCTAAATTTGATGCCTACAAAAATAGAAACTGAAACTCAATTAATAAGACTACTGGGAAACAGTCCTTTGCAAGTTCGAATCACTTTGTTAAAAACCTGCTCTTATAAATCTAAAAATACCTCAAGTGAACACTTAGACAGTTTTTATAAAACTTTTGATGAAATTAAAGATAAAAAACACGATGGTTTAATTATCACTGGGGCTCCAATTGAGACTTTGCCTTTTGAAGAGGTTGAATATTGGGATGAACTAAAAGAGATAATGGACTATTCTAAATCAAATGTGACTTCAACACTACATATTTGTTGGGGTGCACAAGCAGGGTTGTATTACCATCATGGTGTGGATAAACATCCTATTGGAGAGAAAATGTTTGGAGTATTTAAACATGAACGTTTAAATCAAACCAATCAACTCTTAAGAGGATTTGATCACAGCTTTTATGTGCCACATTCAAGATATACAATGAATAAAGAAGAAGATATTTTAAAAGTACCTGATTTAGAGATTTTGGCTAAGTCAAAAGAATCGGGTGTTTATCTAGTAGCAACCAAAGATATGAAACAAGTATTTGCAACAGGACATTCTGAATATGCAGCAGATACTTTGGCAAAAGAGTATTTTAGAGATGCCAGTACTGGAGTTGAGACACCAATTCCTGTGAATTATTTCACTGAAGATAATCCTGAAAAAGGGATAGAAGTCACATGGCGAGGTCATGGGCACTTATTATTTTCAAACTGGATTAACTATTGTGTTTACCAAATGACACCATACGATTTAGACTCAAACTAAAAACCAGTTAATAAAAGAGTTTATCCTCTTTTATTAACCTCCTCCCTATTCTTAAAATAGCCATAGTTTCACTTTAAATATTAATTATGTATCTTTATAAAAACTAATATCAAGTCTTGATATGATTTATCATTTATAAATGGAATGACTATGAAAAACTTTTATATATTAAAACTTATATCTTTAATGACTTTGAGTTTTACTCTCAATGCCCAAACACTCAACATGGTATTTAGTGAAAAAGAAGACGCTGATATATTTAAAAAAGCACAGCGCTTAATAGAAAAAATCAATAAAAGAGCGAATATAAATATAAAACTGGTTTCAATGCCACGAAAAAGAGCTGAAGTAGAGTTATTAAAGAATAAATATATTCATGCTACTTTTGCAAGAATCAAAGAATTTCAAAAAAATAATGCAGATTTAATTATGGTAGAAGAGCCAATAGCGAGAATCCCTCTTATTATTTACACCCACAAAACGCTCAATTTTACAGTCTCATCTTGGAATAGTTTGAAAGAATTCAAAATAGTTTACGTTAGAGGTACAACTTATATTGAAAAATATTTCAAAAATCATCGGAAGTTACATGCACTGACTTCTGAAAAACAAGCTTTTAGATTTCTTGCAGCAAAAAGAGCAGATATCTTTATCTCTACACCTTTACTTAGCAAGTCTATTTTAGACTCAAAAGAATTTGAAGAAAGTGGAATAAAAGCCTTAACTCCTCCCTTGAAGTTTATTGATACCCATAGTTTTTTTAATAAAGATTACAAGGATATTGTGAAGAAGTACAACAAAGCTTTACTTTCTTTAAAAAAAGATGGTAGCTATTACGATGTTGTTTATGAGGAAAAATAAATTTAAAACTTTTCTTTAGAGATTTGAAGTCTTTTTATCTTATCGAAATCATAGGTATTATTGTGAGTTTTCAAGGTATAAACACCCTCTTCTTCAATTAGTTTTAGGGGTTTTATTTTTGAAAGTTTTTGATTTTCGTAAGTAAAGTTAATAAAATTTTTGTCTTCAATAGCTTTTTGTAAAAAACGTAATTCAATGTTCATGTTATTCCTAATTTTAATTGTGAATTATACCTAAGTCTGAAGGAAATATAGCATATTAAAATAGCCAATACCTTACTTCTCTAAAGCAAGTAGAAAAGCAACAATTTAGTATAAAAGGAGTAATATACATGTAATTAATAGAAGGATTACAAAATGATTTTTGAATTATTTGCTACCATTCCATATGCGACTGAACTACTGACTATAAGTGTTATTGCAATCTTTATGGCCATCAGCCCAGGTGCTGATTTTGTCATGGTGACACGAAACAGTATTTTTTATAGTAGAAGTGCAGGGTTATATTCTGCTTTAGGTGTGAGTACCGCAATTTGGATACATGTGGCTTATTCAATTGCTGGTTTGGCAATAATCATTTCCAATTCCATCATATTGTTCTCTATCATAAAATATATGGGTGCAGCATATTTGATTTATATTGGTTGGAAAACATTTACTTCTAAGTCTTTGATGAACCTTGATGAAGCTCTTGAAAAACAGTCATTATCCAATACTCAAGCATTTAAAATAGGATTTATTACAAATGTTCTTAATCCAAAAACAACTATTTTCTTTTTAAGTATCTTTACTCAATTGGTTACTTTAGAGACTCCCCTTTGGTTACAGTTGGTTTATGGAGTGATTATTTCTTTTGCACATTTGGCTTGGTTTGTTGTTGTATCTTTTTGTTTAACCCATCCCGTGTTATTGAAAAAGTTTCAAAATTCTAAAAGTACAATAGAGAAAGTTGTTGGTTCTGTTTTGATTGCTTTTGGACTAAAAGTAGCCTTAGTAAGTAATGACTAAACTATAAGTTTTTACAAATTTTTTTGAAATAAAATATTAGTAGCCATAGTTTGTAAAAATTTGGCTACAATTGCGCCTGAAAAACTATAGCCAAAAATAGGAACCTCTTTGAACTTGAATCTAATAAAAATGGCATTTTATTCCACATATTTAACCAACAAATTTGGTTGGTTATTAAAAAAAGTAAAAACCAGTACAGAAAAAATGGACTTACGATTAGAATACTCACATACACTTCTGAAGAAATTAAATATGAGTGTAACTGTTCTAAACCCTGAAAAACTCCCAAAAGATGGAAACTATTTACTTATTTCAAATCATAGAAGTATTGTTGATCCATTGATAATTGAACAAGCACTTGAAACAACAAAGGTGAGAGGATATTGGGTAGCTAAAAAAGAGTTGTATAATTCTTTTTTCTTTGGTACGTTTACTAGAAATGCAGGAACCATACTATTAGATAGAGAAGCCTCAAGTATGTCTGGTTTTTTTAAAGACACTAAAGCAGTTGTGAAAGAGGGACACTCAATTTTTATTTTCCCAGAAGGTACTAGAAATAAAGAGGATATTCCTCTTTCTACTTTTAAAGAAGGTGCTCGTTTGATTGCTTTAAAAAATCGTTTACCTATTCTTCCTGTTTTTATTAAAACACATGCCAATGATGTGTTAAAAGAAGCCATTAACAAAAGAACAAAGAATTTAAATATAGATATTGAAATAGGGGACATTATTGATTACAAAGACAAAACCCCTTTAGAAGAGAACTATCGAAAAATGTTTAGTCTCTAAGAACTAAATCGTGGAACTGTTGTAAGATATACAATCAAGTAACAGATGTTTCATGGTTTTTTTATCACTTTTTAGTGCACCTCCATGTCCTGGCAGTAAATAATCAAAATTAAAATCCACTAACTTTTTAAGTGAATTCACTTGTGTTTTCCAATCATACCAACAGTAGTCTTTTGATGCGGTGAGGGCGTTTAGTTCGATATTATATGACAAGTTATCTCCACTGAATAAAAAGTAGTCTTTATATAAAAGTACTGTATGTCCCTTTGTATGACCACTTTGGGGAATAACTTTTATATCCTCATCTAAGTAATAAACTTCTGTACCTTTTAGTGTGATCTCCGCTTGAGAAATATTTGTACTAAAATCATCTTCATGGAAGATGATTTTTGCATTAAAGTGTTTTTTGAATTTTTCATAATCAGCGATGTCATCTATATGCGTTAAGTAAATATACTCAATACCTCCCAACTTTTCTAATGCTTTAACCAATTTTCCATTATATCTTGGGGAATCAACTAAAATATTTCCATTATCTCTTTTGATAAAATAGGAGTTTGCTCCATATGATTTTTCGGAATTATAAGAGCAATAGTATACATCTTCTTCTAAAAGTAAGGGCAAAGTTTTGGCTACTTTGTCTATTTCTTGTTTGTTTTCTTGCATACCAATAGAAAATACTGGACAGGATAATATTGCCAATGTAGCATCACGTAACTCATTTTCATTTTGTGGTTGTTTTTTTACATAAGACAAGTCATCTTTTAATATAAATGTCTTTGGCGCTAATCTTACACAGGTATTACAGCCAATACAGTGAGTATCAACGTAAAAATTACCCTCAACACTGTTATTGTTTTTCAGTGAATATTTTGCCATTTGCAACTCCTTTTGGAATGCTCTGTATTCAAGTATAACTTAATTTTTTTATAAAAAACATAATATTGATTTTAATCAAGACAATTTTTGTCCTATTTAATTATACTACCATATGTCAAACAAGGAGACCACATGTTTAGTTTAAGATCATTATATTTCAGAATGACAATTGTTCATTACCTAGGTATTATATTATTACCTATAAATGCGTATTTTTTCACCCAAGATACTTTTTCTCAAGTTTTACAATTTGTAATTAGTTTTGCTTTAGTATTTCATGAATTAGACGAAAGAAAAAATGGAAAGTTATTATCAAAAGAGTTGGTTAAATTCTTAAAAAATATGGACAATAAAGATGCCAGTTTAGAAATTAATACTTCTATGTCAAGTGAATACAAAGAAATCAAAGATGTAATAGCGCAGCGAGAGGAAGATTTAAAACTTAAAGAAAAAGAAGAATTATTATTTATTCAAGAAGCAAAAGTGGTGATGAATAAAGTAAAACACGGTTTATATTCAGATGTGATTACAACCAAAACAAGAAACCCTTCCTTGGAAGAGTTTAAAGATAGTGTAAATGAAATGATTCTTGAAACAAAAGCGCACTTTTCCCATATGAATACTATTTTAGATGAATATACCAATTATGATTATAGAAATGAATTAACCTTAGATGGGATTACTCAAGAGGGTGAATTCAAATTATTGGTAACTTCTGTGAACAAATTAAAAGGAGCCATTACTCATATGTTGTTTGAAAACAAAAAAAATGGAGTGACCTTACAAAACTCATCTGCTGTGTTGTTAAATAATGTAGATAGGTTAAACCAGTCTTCAAATGAAGCAGCATCAAGTTTAAAAGAAGCATCGGTTGTTTTAGGAGATATTACATCAAATGTTTCTAAAACATCTGAGCAAACAATTGAAATGTCTGGTCTTGCTAATGAAGTGGTATCATCTGCTAATCAAGGACAAAATTTAGCGGAAAAAACAACTTCAGCAATGGATGAAATCAATGAAAAGGTAACTGCTATCAATGACGCAATTACAATCATCGATCAAATTGCTTTTCAAACAAATATTTTGTCTTTAAATGCAGCTGTTGAAGCAGCAACTGCTGGTGAAGCTGGAAAAGGTTTTGCTGTGGTTGCTCAAGAGGTTCGGAATCTTGCAAATAAAAGTACGCAGGCAGCCAAAGAGATCAAATCTTTAGTTGAGTCTGCAAATTTAAAAGCAGATGAAGGAAGAACCATTGCAAATGATATGATTCAAGGGTACCTTAGTTTAAATAATAGCATTGATAAAACAATTGAATTAATAACAGATGTTGCAGATACCTCAAAAGATCAGCAAGTAGGAATCGTACAAATTAATAATGCAATGAATATTTTAGAGCAACAAATAGATGCCAATGCTGAAGTATCATCACAAGCAAACAGTATTGCGGCAAAAACATCTACTATTGCTGATACTATTGTTGATAACGCCAATAAAAAAGAATTTGAAGGTAAAGACAGTATCAATTGTGGACGTTGTGCATAAGGCGCTTGAAGTGAATTTACAATATAAAACAATCAATACTATTGATGAGAATAATTATAAAAAAGTACTCAAACATTATAAATTTAATGATGAAGATGCTAGCTTCTTGGCGAGCATCCAAAGTATCACAAGTGTGTTTACCAAGGAACTATTGGAAAAGTTTTATGAATTTATATTTGAATTTGACCATGCAAGAATGTTTTTACATAACAAAGAGATTCTTGCTCGTCATGAAGAGGGTATTAAAAACTGGTATTTAAACCTGTTTCGTGGGCTATATGATAAAAACTACTTTAATAAGTTACAAACTATTAGTGAGATTCATGTTCGAATTGGTTTACCTGCACATTATGTGAATACGGCTTTTAGTTTTGTGAGAGGTTTCGTGAAAGATATTATTGTCAAAGAAAAGAGATATGAGGTATTAAGTTCTTGGGATAAAATCATTGATATTAATCTGGATATCTTAACTATTGCCTATAGAGAGGAAGAGCAAAGTAAACTTTTGGATGAAATAATTTTTATTAAAAATGTGATTGAAAAGTTAAATATAGAACCTTATGTTCAAGGTATATTTGAATCAAATGACTTAAAAAAGCAGAAATTTGAGTGTCTTATGCGACTAAAAAATGAAAAAACAGGTGAAATGGTTTCCGTGTATCCTTATTTAAAAACAGCAAAAAAGATTAAGTTGTATGAAAAGATGACCTACATCATGATAGATAAATCTTTAAGCCACTTTGATACTTTGGATTTTGAATTTAGTCTGAACTTATCCTATGAAGATATATCAAATAAAGCATTTAGATTGTATCTTTATGAAAAACTTGAAAAATTCTCTAAGCCTAAAAATATTATCTTTGAGATTTTAGAAACAGATTTCATTGAAGATTTTCAAGTAGTAGAGGATTTTGCTTTAACCGTACGTGGATTTGGATGTAAAATAGCAATTGATGATTTTGGAAGTGGATATTCAAGTATGGAAAATATACTAAAATTAAAACCTGAGTTTATTAAAATAGATGCTTCTTTAATAAAAAATATTGACAGACAGGCAGAGTCAAAGACCATTGTAAAAAATATTGTGAATATGGCAAAAGAGTTAGATTCTAAAACAATTGCAGAGTATATTCACTCAAAAAAAGTATACAAAATAGTCAAAGAACTGGGAGTTGATTATCTACAGGGCTATTATTTGGCGAAACCAGAACCACTTCCTTTGCTCTAAATATTATTTGTAACCCCTTTGAAACCAAAACCTTTTAAAATACTTTAAATTTATCCCAAATAAAGAGTATTTTATGAAAAAAAAGTCGATTTTGAATTATTTAAAAAGTTTGTATTTTAATGAATTGGTGTTTGCCAAACAAAGTGGTTTTGAAGGGGTGATGATTCCTATTAACAGTGATAGTGAACTGTGTTATTTAGAATCTTGTAGTGACAATTATTTATATGATATTGCTGAAGAAAGTGGTTGGACTAATTTTGCAGTGATTAATTTTGTCAATAATATTGAAAATATCTTTGACTTATATGAGGTAGCCTAAGTTTTAAATTTCTTTTTCTTTTACTTGTCTCTTTGCAAAAACAAAAGAAATAATGGCCGCACAAGTGGTAAGTAGGGCACAGAAGATGAATACATTGGAAAAGTTGTTGTAAATATCATAAAGATACCCAGCTCCAAGAGGTCCCACGATTTGTCCCGATGCAAAAACTAAGGTGGCAAGAGAAAATACTTTCGCTGTGTTTTGTATCTCGAACTCTTGAGTACTTAAAACCGTAATCAAAGAAGGTACTGCCCAAGCTGACAATCCAAATAAAATAGCTGATACCCATAAAATTGAGCTATGCAAATCAAGGGCAATAATCAAATAAGAAATACTCAAACAAATATAAATAATTACAAATGTTTTATAAGTCCCAATTTTATCACTTAAGTACCCAAAAAATGGTCCTGATAGCAAAGACATAGTTCCTAGAACGGACCAAAAATATCCTGCTTCATAAGTACTGATATTGTACTTTTCAATGCTTGCAGTTACGAAAAAAGTGATATAAACAACATAAGTGATACCAAAAAGTAAATATAAAAGGGCAATTTTATAAAACTTTAAAGAGCTGAATAATTCTTTTGATGTTTTTGCTTTTGAACCATGACTATGTTTACTTTTATCATTGGCTAAGTTTAACTTAACAAAAATAGCAATAAGGAAAACCAAAACTGCAAATAGAAGCCAAGAGCTTCTCCACGCTTGAGTTGAAATATAACTTTCAATCTGAGGTACGATAAAACCTGAAAATACTATTGAAAAACCAATTCCCGTGACAATGATTCCTAAGGCTTTCCCTTTGATATGTGAAGGAATGATATGAGCGATATATATCATGATAGAAACATTTGAAATGGCAGCGAAAAAACCACTAAAAGTATAAAAAAATGAGATGATTAGGTACTGGGAAAAGACAGTCATGAAAAACATACTTAAAGCTTGTAAAAATAAGGAGACACTAATTAATGTGGAGGTTTCATATTTTTTGTAAATAGAAGAAACAAAAAATATTGCAATTAAATATCCAATAAAGTTTGCTGTTCCAATAAATCCTGCTTGGGTTGTGGAAATTGATAAGGAGTTTTGTAAGTCGGGTAAAATCATACCATAAGAAAATCTTCCAAGTCCAATGGATGCAAAGATTATAAGTACAGAAGTTATGAGTGTTTTGGTATATTTTTGCATAATATGGATAGTACAAAGATTTCTATAAAACCATTATAAACTTAACAAAAGTATTTAGTATTATTTTTAACTATGGGCTTAGTGTTTTTAAAGTTATAATTGCAATAGAAATAAAGGGTGTATCAAATGAGTAGACCATTCTTAATTTGTTTTATTTTATTTTTTAATGCTAGCCTTTTTTCTCAAGAATGTGAAGTTCTACGAGTTGGTGGCATCTCGGGGTGGTATCCTGTGAATTACATGGACGAAGGAACGAATAAACCAAAAGGTATTGCTTATGATTTTGTAAAAGTTATAGGAAAAAAATTAAATCTTGAAGTTAAAGTTTATTCTTCATACCCTTGGAAACGTATGTTAAAGTATGTAAAAATTGGTAAACTTGATTTGGTCACTGCTTTATATTGGACACGTGAAAGGGAAAAAATATATAGCTATACTGAACCCTATTTAGTTAATGAAGCTAGAGTATTTGTTTTAAAAAGTAAGAAATTTAAACTTGAAAAATATGAAGATTTGATTGGATTAAGGGGTCATACTCCATTTGGAGGAACTTATGGAGATAAGTTTGATTCTTTTGCCAAAACAAATCTTAATTTAACACATGCCAGTACAAAAAAACAGCATGTTCTTTTGTTAATGAAGGAAAGAGTTGACTATTTTATCTTAGATTTTCAAGATGGCATGATTTATCTTAAACAAAATGGATTAGAAAATAAAATTATTGCATTGGATTATCCAATATCAACTACAGGAGTCCACTTTGCATTTTCAAAACAATCACCATGCCTCAAATTGCTGGATTCAATAAATCAGATTATAATAGACTCCAAGTCTGATGGAACATTGGATAGTATTATTCATAAATATACTAAATGATTCTTGCTCAAAAATACATTGATTTGCTTTGTTTATAATACTTTATTATTTAGAAGTTAATTTCTTATTATAAATTGGGTATAATTTCGCAAAAAATAGGATTTTTTATGAAAAATCATTTAGAAACAAAGTTAGCACATATACAGGACTTTGCAACTAGAAAAGACCCTTATGGGGCATCTCATTTTCCAATTTATAACACTGGAACCTTTGATTTAAAAAAACAAGATGGTGAAAAAGTTTATGACTATACTAGAAGTGATAATCCAACAAGAGAAGTATTAGAAAACTTATTTACTAACGTTGAAAATGGAGCAGGGTGTGTTTGTACCCATACAGGGATTGCTTCAGTTGCTTTGTTATTTGAAACGGTTTTAAAAGCAAATGCTCATGTTTTGGTTGAAGCGGATTGTTATGGTGGGACATTTAGATTACTAAAAATATTTAAAGAAAAATACAATGTTACTGTACATTTTGCAGATTTTTTAGACTTTGATAATCTAGAAAACATTTTAAAAAATAATCCAATTGACTTGGTATTATGTGAATCACCAACGAATCCTGGATTAAAAATTATTGATTTAAAAGAAGTGGCTACTTTATCACATAAATACGATGCTTTGTTTGCAGTTGATAATTCTCTAGCAACATTTATTTCACAAAGACCTCTTGATTTGGGTGCAGATTTCTCACTGTTTTCAACAACCAAATATATCTCAGGTCACGGTGGTGTGATTGCTGGTGCTATTGTTGCAAAAACGCAAAAGAATGCAGATGAAATTCACTATTATGCCAATGCAAATGGCCGTTCACAGAACCCTATGGATGTATTTCTAATATCTTTGGGAATTCCAACTTTAAAAGTGAGAATGAAAGAACATGGTAAAAATGCTTTAGAAATTGCTACTTTTCTTGAGAAACAAGACTATATTTCAAAAGTAACCTATCCTGCACTTAAATCTCATGCTCAATTTGAACTTGCTCATCAACAAATGGATTATATTCCAGGATTATTTACAGCAGATTTTACCAGTGTTGAACTGGCTGAAAAGTTCATCGAAAATGCAAAACTTTTTGGTGAAAAATGTTCTTTTGGAAGTCCAGATTCAAGAGCTGAAATTCCTGCAAAAATTTCCCATGCCACTTTTTCTGTTGAAGAGTTAGCGGCCATTGGGATTACTAGTAGTACGGTTAGATTTTCTATTGGTTTAGAAAATATTGAAGACTTACTTAGAGATATTAGAGAAGCAGTAAAATAAATGAAACCAAGTATATTTTCTCACATTCCTTGTGGACAAACGTTGCCTGTAAATAATATTCATGCAGTATCTGTCTCTATGCCAACACTTCAAGAAGTGATTGATTATGAAGAAAATACCAATGGTATTCATGAAAAAATTACCAGTGCTTATCCACGGTTTTTATTACATCCTTATTTAAAAAGAATGGCTATCTTTTTACAAGAGAAATATAAGATATCTGATCAATATGAGATAGTAGTTGTAAGTTCACAAAAAGCAGTGCAGCTAATTAGTGATAAGTATTATATACATAATCCAATTGTAATTGATGAACCCTTTGGTGTTATTTTGGTCATGAGAGGAACTTGTCAACTACAAAAAGTACTCACATATATCCAACATGTGGGTTGTAATCTATCTTCACGTTTTGCACAAGACTATTTATATAAACATGGATTATTAGACATTTTACATGAGGAAGAATTAGAAGAAGACTCAACGAGTGAAGAGATTTTAATCTCAACTTTGGCTAACGCTTATGAACAACCCATTTCAAACATTTGTTTGGCACCTTCAGGAATGAATGCTGTTTATTCAGTGTTAGAAGGACTTAAAGCCATACAACAAAGAAATAATAGAGATATACTTGTGCAATTGGGATGGTTGTATTTAGATACCATGAATATTGTTAAAAACCATTACAATCAGTCAAAACTTTTTTATGATATTAATGCTTTAGATGAATTAGAAGCATATTTAAAAATTAAAGGAAACAATGTCTCTGCTGTTATCACTGAACTTCCTACTAATCCTTTGTTAATTACTGTGGATGTGGTTAGATTAAAAAAGTTATGTGATACTTATAATATTCCATTGGTCATTGATTCTACGTTTGCTACACCTTATAATCTCAACCTAAAACCTTATGCAGATATTTGCATCGAGTCTTTGACAAAGTATGCCTGTGGTAATGCGGATGTTTTAATGGGTGCAGTCATAATAAATGAAAACTCAAAACTTGCCTGTTGTAGTCCTGAGTTTTTTAAACATGCGGATAAACCATACATCAAAGATATACAAAGATTGGCATTTCAAGTGCAAAACTACGAAAGTAGAATGAAAAAGATCAATGCCAATGCAACAAAACTTGTAGCATATCTGAAAACCAAAAGTTTTATTGATAATATATATTATGCTTTGGATGATACCAATAAAGAGAATTATTCCAAACTTATGCGTTACGAAGATGCCATTGGTGGAGTGATTTCTCTAACATTTACAAAGTCTTTTGAAAAAGTATATGATACTTTAAACTTTGCAAAGGGTCCTAGTTTGGGCACTGAGTTTACACTTCTAATGCCTTATGTTTATTTGGCACATTATGATTTAATAATATGCGAAGATGGACGTGAAATCTTAGAAGAGAATAATATTCCCATTGATTTGATGAGAGTTGCTGTTGGGATTGAAGATATCGATGAAATTATTAGAGAGTTTGAGAAACTAGATTCAATCTAGTTTCTTAAAATGTATCAAATAAAAAGTATTACTTTTTATTTGACTAGTCTCTTTGTGAGTCTATAATATCCCAAAGTTCTTCACAATCTTTTGCTAGAAAATTGGCACCATTTTCAATTAACTCAACTTTTGGTCTAAATCCCCACAATACACCAATACTTTTCATCTTTGCATTGGCAGCTGTTTGCATATCAGTAGATGAGTCTCCCACATAAAAAATCTCTTCTGGTTTTACATTAAAGCTTTTTGCAATATTTAATGCTCCCATGGCATGTGGTTTGGGTGGTACATTTTCTTTTTGTCCATGAATTTCATCAAAACCACAATGTTTAAAAAATTTGATTCCAAATTGTTCTGTAAATTTGTGAGGTTTGTTTGATAAAATACCTAATTTTAAATTGGTATCTTTTAACTTTTTCAAGAGCTCATAAATACCATCGTAGGGTAGGGTGTTTTCATAAATATTTGCGTCATATATTTCAATAAATCGATTAAATACGTTTTTAACCATTTCTTCACTTGTTTGAGAAGGAAGGGCATTACTTGCTAGTTTATAACTTCCTTCTCCAATAAACATTTTAAAATCATTAACTTTGTGTTCTTTAAATCCAAATGCTTTTAATGAACTGTTCATACAAAATGCTATATTCTCTAAAGAATCTACTAGAGTTCCATCTAAATCAAAAATTACTGCTTTCATTTTTACCTCTCTTGTTAAAGGTTATATTATCATAATGATATAACTTTGTCAAATTCTTCTCTAAGTGTATTTATATAATCACTTTTTTTAATTATATAGCTACAATATGCAAAGCAAACTTTATTTTATTGGATTATTATGATTAGAGAAGCAAATGAAACAGATATTTTAAATTTAAGAGTATTGTGTACACAAGTGTGGTTACATTCTTATGCCAAAGATGGCATACGAACTGAAATCTCAAATTTTATTCTAAACACTTTTACTCACGATTATTTTGAGCAAAGATTAAATAAATCAAAATATAAAATATTTGTGTACGAAATTGATAATCATCTTGTTGGATGTGTTATTATTAATTTAAAATCTACTTTTGAAAATAAAATCAATGGCTATGAAATTGACACTCTCTATGTACAGGAACATTTCCAAGGACAAGGACTTGGTAAAGAAATGTTGCTCTGCATGGCAAAGCAGTTTGGGGATACCTTTTGGTTAAGTACTTGGATATATAACCTATCTGCTATTTCTTTTTATAATTATCTGGGATTTGTAGATATTGGAAAAATCATGTTTAATTTGGGTACTGAGTTGCATGAGAATAGGGTGCTTGCTGTTAAAAATATATTAGATGGGAACAATAACATATGAATGATGTAAATATTAGAGAAGTTAGAATTCAAGATTTAGATAGATGTTTTGAAATTGAGTCGGTATCTTATGCTGGTGATGAAGCAGCAAGTAAAGAAAAAATTGAAAATAGAATTAATACTTACTCTGAAGGTTTTATTGTATTGGAGCAAGATAAGACTGTTGCTGGCTTTATTAACTGTGGAGCGTGTAATAAGGTGGAATTATCAGATGAAGAGTTTAAAGAGCTTGTAGGACATGATAGTGAAGGTAAATATGTAGTTATCTTATCTGTGGTTGTTCATCCTGATTTTCAAGGAAAAGGTTATGCCAAACTTCTAATGGATTCTTTTATAGAAAAAATGACAAACCTCCATAAAAAAGAGATTTACCTGATCTGTCAAACATCCCTTGTTGATATGTACAAAAAATCAGGTTTCGTTTATATTGGAGAGTCCCAATCAGATCATGGTGGATTGAGTTGGCATGAGATGTCTCTTCCTTTGAATTCTTAAAATCATTAGAGGTTTGTGAAAGCAGCCTCTAAATTTGATTAACAAATTACTCTCTACACATATTCTTCACTCAAAACGTAATACAATTCAAAATATAAGAAAACGTATAGGAGATTGTACCGTGACTTTTAACAAAAAAATTATAGTTTCATCATTGTTATTGAGTACGATGTCTCTTTTTGCAGTTGAATATACGCAAATGACTACAGATGAGCTAATGAGTTTACGGGGAGTTATTCCTGTAGAAGATATTGAAATTTATGGATCTGTGTTGACTGCTCGTGTAAAAAAGCTTGATATAAACGAGATGAGAAAATATGGAATTTTAAATCTTATTAAAAAACAGAATAATATCTATGAAGTAGAGTGCTCTTGTAATAAACTTGACGAAAAACTACACCAATAGATATTTAATTTTTAAAGGACCATTATAAAAAGAAGAAATTTTTTACAGCTTGGACTTTTAGGTTCTGCTACAGCTGCGTTAGGTACTACAGTCAATAATATTTCAGCCTTTAAAGCATTTTCAAAACCTTTAGTGATTCCACCTATTTTAGAAGCAAAGATTTTAAAAGATGGGGTAAAGTCTTATGATTTAAATGTACAAGAGGGTAAGGTTGAGTTTTTAAAAGGATTTAAAACCAATACTTATGGTATTAATGGTGATTTCTTGGGTCCTACTTTAAAAGTTCAAAAGAACGATACCATTAAAATAAATGTAAACAATTCCCTTAGGGAAGAAACAGTTATTCATTGGCATGGATTAAAAATACCAGGAATAAATGACGGCGGTCCCAATAGGGCAGTTGTTTCAAATTCATCTTGGAATACTCAATTTACACTTAATCAAAGAGCATCTTTATGTTGGTATCATCCCCATTCTCATAAAACCACTGGACGACAGGTTTATATGGGTCTGGCTGGTTTAATTATGCTGGAAGATCAAGAGTCTTTATCTTTAAATTTACCTGTTGATTATGGAGTAGATGATATTCCTCTTGTTTTACAAGACAGACGTTTTGATTCCAAAGCTCAATTTTTATATGCTCAGACTATGCATGATTCCATGATGGGTGTAACTGGTGATGTTCACTTAATCAATGGAGTGGTTGATCCCTATTTAGAAGTAAAACCTACCATGATTCGATTACGACTTTTAAATGCTGCAAATGCAAGGATATATTCATTGGTATTTAGTGACAATAGATTTTTTTATCAAATTGCGGGAGATTCAAGTTTACTACCAAAACCGGTCAAATTAAAACGTTTAATTTTAAGTCCAGGGGAAAGAGCTGAAATACTTGTTGATTTTTCAAGTTTGAGTGGTCAAAATATTTTGCTTGGAGATAGTTTAAGTAATAGGGCGCTTCTAAATATTAAAGTAATGACTTCCAAACCTAAGATTTTGAGTCTTCCTCAAAATCTAACTGTAATTGATGAATATGCTCAAATCAATAGTCCCAAACGTAGAGAATTTACCCTTGATATGAATATGATGTTTATGGGAATTAATGGCAAGAAAATGAACTTGAATCGTATTGATGAAAAAATAGTTATGGGTGATACTGAAATTTGGAAAATAAAAAATTCTGGTATGCATGCTCATCCTTTTCACATACATGGCTGTAGTTTTAAAATATTATCTCGAAATGGGAAGAATCCTTATTTAAATGAAGCTGGTCTTAAAGATACTGTTCTTATTTATTCAAATGAAACAGTTGAACTAGCTGTAAAGTTTGAACATGAAGCAAGTATAGACTATCCATATATGTATCATTGCCATATTTTAGAACATGAAGATGCGGGTATGATGGGACAATTTACTGTTACAAAAGTTTAATAAGTGAATCTTTGATTGTAAAGTAATAAGAGTGAAAAGTAAAGTGATTTTTTGTATTTGTAGTTTCTGAGTATATATCAGTATTTACTGATATATACTCAGATATTTTATGCTTCTTGAGGTTGGAACTTTTTAAATAAAGTTACACTAATAGCTCCAAGAATTACCCAAAATATACCATTGGTAATAAATGTTGCATTTACATATGAGTCAAACATCACTTCTGGTGCTGTTCCTCCATGTACATCAGGAACAGGAGCTCCAATAATATGTGGTAGTAATACCAAAGCAAAAGCTAATAGTTGATAGGCTCTATTTCTACTAAAAAATAAAACTGTAAATCCAATAGCTGAACATAAAACTGTTGCTATCCACCATGCTTGTCTGTGCTCTAAAGCAGCGGCTAGAGTTCCAGGAAGTTCTGGAGATAAGCCAATACTAGGAAGTGCGAAAAATGTTAAATATCCAACAATACCTGCGGTTATACCTTTAACTACATTGATATCTTTAACATTCATATACACAGCACATAATAAAAATGACCATCCAGTTGCTAGAAATACATTGGCTACAAAAGTAAAAAATAGCCGCTCATATCCATCTGCTGGTCCCCATGCTTCATCATCATGTGAATGGCCATTTGTTGCTTCAGCTTCATTCTCATGTCCGTGAGCAGTAACTATTTCACCATTATGATGATCTGCTTTTGTTTCTTGATGTGATGAGTCATGTGAACCATAAGTTGCAATTTCTCCACCTTCAAATTCTTCGGCAGCCAATATTAATGGGATAACTTTCACTGATTGTAGTGAAGTTAATACAAAACCTGCCAATACACCTGTAAGGAGGGCAGTTAAAAAGATTTGTCTTATCATGGATTTTTCTTAATGACAAGGAAAGGCAACACTATGACGAACGTCATGGGCTGCATTGTGCAATTGTACAGGAGCTGCTAATCCTACTACGTAAACCAATAAAAGTCCCGCCACTACTGTTAACAATGTTGTTGTTGATTTTGATGTCTCTTTTGCATTTGTTTGCTCTAAAACACTTGTTGTACTATTTTCCATAGTTTCTCCTAGTTTTTGAGATGCGTGAGTTTGATAATTTAAGTAAGTTAACTACTTAAGCATGCAATGACCCGTTGCTATCTTAATAATTATGATTATTAGGTAATCTGACTTTTACGTATGTATTCACAGTTCCGGGAGAGTCAAGGAGTTTCACCATTGTTCCCCTAATATCATTGCTGGAATTATAGCACAAATTGGATGAATTGGGATTTTTTTATCAAATTGTATATTGTGGGATTTTTTTTGGAGTATTTATTTCTTAAGTACTCCTACTTAAGAAATAAAATATGTTAGTATTCTCTTCTAGGTCTTGATTCTCTAGGTCTTGCTTCATTTACTTTTAGACTTCTTCCTTCAACTTCTTTTCCGTCTAATGTTTCAATTGCTGCTTTCCCTGAATCAGTATTGTCCATTTCTACAAAGGCAAAACCTTTAGATCTACCAGTTTCTCTATCGTTAATTATTTTACAAGAAATTACTTGTCCAAATTCAGCAAACACACCTTCTAAATCTGTATCGTTCATTCTGTACGATAGATTTCCAACATAAATATTCATTTTTCTTTTCCTTTTTAGGTCAATAGACCTCTTCCCTTTTTTTTACTTAAGCATGAAATCTTAATTATCTATGTCTCAACATAGTTATTTTTCACTCAAAGTTGAATTAGTATAACGAAAAATTTATAAAGTTTGGTTACATTTTGTTGATTTGAAAAAGCTTGTGAGACGTTTATCTCGCAAGCTTTTCAATTGTGATTATATTGTTTCTTTATCGAAGTTTTTTTCTATTGCAGTTCGTATTCTTCTACACGTCTCATCTATACCTAATATAGCAATTATATCATATACAGATGGAGCTTGTGTACTTCCAGTTAGAGATATTCTAATTGGTTGAAAAATCTGTGGAAATTTTAATTCATATTTTTCAATAAATGGCTTTGTGATATTCTCAAAGTCAGATGCCGCAATTAATGTTTCTTTATTTTCTTCAATAAGATTCATATAATTGTTTAACATTTCAAAGGTACCTTCTTTAACAAACTTTTTAGAACCTTTTTTTTCATATGTAGTAGGTTTATTAACAAACTTTTCAATTGCTGTTTTAAGTTCAACTAGAGTTTGTGCTCTATCTTTACATAAGTCTAGTAGTAAATCTTTTTTATCATTGTTCTCTAACTTGCAATCGAAAAATTCTAATTCTTTTGATAATCTCTCATTGGAAACATTTTTGATGTAATGAGAGTTTAGCCACAGGAGTTTTTCTTCGTTGTATGATGAAGCTGATTTATTGATATTTTTAGGATCAAACAATTCTAACATTTCTTCCATTGAAAAGATTTCTTGATCTCCATTACTCCACCCAAGTCTTACTAGAAAGTTTAACAATGCTTCTGGAAGATAACCTAGGTTTTTGTAGTCCATTACATCCATTGCGCCATCTCTTTTAGATAACTTTTTCCCTTGAGGGTTATTTATCATTGGAACGTGGGCAAACTTAGGTAAGTCAAAACCTAAAGCATTATAAATGATAATTTGTTTGGGTGTATTAATTAAGTGGTCATCCCCTCTTATTACTTCTGTCATACCCATTAAAGCATCATCAACAGTAACAACAAAATTATATGTAGGAACTCCATTACTTCTTGCTATTACAAAATCATCAACCGTATTGTTTTCAAAAGACATAGCCCCTTTTACACCATCGTTAAATTCTATCTTACCTTCAAGTGGCGCTTTGATTCTTACAACTGGATCAATTCCTTCTGGAGGAGTTCCGCTAAAGTCTCTATATCGTCCATCATATCTTGGGTTTTCTTTATTGGCCATTTGACGTTCTCGTAAAGCATCTAATTCTTCTCTACTCATGTAACATTTATACGCTTTACCCTCATCTAAAAGTTGTTGAATATATTTTTCGTAAATATCCATTCTTTTTGATTGGTATACTTCTTCCCCATCATATTCCATACCTACCCAATCAAAAGCTTTTATGATTGCTTGTAAAGCATCTTGATTATTTCTTTGAGTATCTGTATCTTCAATTCTAAGTTTGAATTCACCCTTAGTTTTTCTTGCCCATAAATAACTGTATAAAGCAGTTCGTAAACCACCAATATGTAAGTATCCAGTAGGAGAGGGTGCGAATCTTGTTATTGCCATTGTTTTTGTTCCTTGTCTTTATTAATCTTCATTTGTTTCTTTTTCTTTTAGTTGCCCACATGCTGCTGAGATATCTAAACCTTTTGATTCTCTAATTGTACAAATAACACCTTTTTTTATTAGGTGATTTTGAAATTTTATCATACTTTCAACTGATGGTCTTTCATATGTAGTACCAGGATATGGATTGAAAAAAATCAGATTTACTTTTGAATTTATACCATTAAGAATCTTGACCAATTTGTTAGCTGAATCAATATCATCATTTTTATCTTTGATAACTAGATATTCAAACATGACTTTTTTTCTAGCATCAATCGGAAATTCTTTTACTGCAGCAATTATTGATGCAATATTATATGCTTTGTTCATTGGTATTAATTCTGATCTTAGTTGATCATCAACTGCATGTAAAGATATAGCTAATTGAATACCTAAATCTTCTTTTCCTAATTTTGCTATTTTTGAACTGATACCACTTGTGGATAAAGTTTGTCTTTTACCCATGATTGCTAAACCTTCTTCTTGTTTAAATATCTTGATGGCTTGAACTACATTTTTATAGTTGTCAAGTGGTTCACCCATTCCCATATAAACAATATTAACTGCTTTATTTGCTGGAATGTCATTGTCTTTTTTAACTTGAACGATTTGAGCTACTACTTCGCCAACTGTTAGGTTTCTTACATAACCACCTTTTGCAGTTAAACAAAATGTACAGCCAACTTTACAGCCAACTTGAGATGATATACAGACAGTGTATTTTTCACTTCGTTCAACAACTCCATCTTCACTTATTTTCTTCTTTTTCATTAATAGTAAAACAGTTTCTATTGTATGTCCGTCATGAAGTTTAAATAAATACTTTATACTTCCATCTGTACTTTTTTCTTTTTTTGCAATATTGAGTATATCAATATTGTAGTTTTGCGTTAAGTTTTCTTTTAAATCGTTTGGTATATTTTTCATTTCTTCGTATGAAGTACTGTATTTTTTATACACCCAATCATAAACTTGTTTTGCTCTAAAAGATGGTTTTAGTTGTTCTTGTAATTCTTTTAATGTAAAGTCATATATGCTTTGCATTTTTACCTTTCTGTATCTTGTTTTGAATAGTATTCAATAATTTTCGTATTATAGCATTTTTTATTGTTTCTTGTTCTATTTGTGGTTTTATTTATTGACGTATTTAGAAGAACAGTTGAAGAACAAAGATAGTAGAGAAAGTTTTAAGTTCTATCTCTACTTTATTTGAATTTATTTACTTATTGTTTTGCCTGAATTACTGAGAAATTGCTAAATCATATTTCTCTTGGTTCAACATTTAAAAGTAAAACTGTTCACTTTTTCTTTAGATGTTTCACGTGGAACATTACTTATTTTATAATGTTTTTTTCAATTAAATATTTTGTTAGTTTCTCTTTTGCTTCAATATGATTATCCATAAAGTCTTGATGTGCATTTTCATTTGTGTAGTTAGTAACAACGAATATACCGCCAATACTAATATTAAATTCTTTAGCAACTTGTACAAGTGAAAAGAACTCCATGTTTTCTATTCCCATATTATAATCGTTGAATTTTTTAGCCAAATCAGAATTTGTAGTTATGTAGTTTGAAGAGTTTACGATGGTTTGGTTTTGAACAAGTTTGTTATCTGACTTTAGTACATTGTCTAAAGGTGTGTAACTGTTGTTTTCTAAAAAAGATAATTCTAAGTTAGCAGCAGTATTTGATTCTATGATATCAAATATTTTGTGATTTCCATAACTTCCTGCACTTCCAATGAAGAGTATATATTCTGGTTTGTCAAACAAACATTGTCTTGTCATATTTATAGCACTTTCTACTAAACCTACACCCATTGCCTTTGCAAATTTAAAGGTTTCATTATTACCTGCACATATTATCATTTAGTTTCCAATTCATTTAATTTTATTTATTATTGTATTAATTTTATATTCTTACGGGAATGCCATTATCATTTAAATAATGTTTTAAATCCATAATATCAATTTCTCTAAAATGGAAAATTGAAGCAGCTAGAGCAGCTTGTGCTCCATGATCAAATGCTTCCTTCATATGTTCCATTGTTCCAGCACCACCACTTGCAATTACTGGAATATCTACCAATGAACTAACTTGTTTTGTGATGTTAAGTTCAAATCCAGCTTTTGTTCCATCTGCATCCATTGAGGTCAAGAGAATTTCTCCTGCTCCTCTATCATAAACTTCTTTAGCCCATTCTAGTGCATCAAGTCCTGTATCTTCTCGTCCACCTTTGACAAATACATGGTACGAACCATCTTCAACTTTCTTAACATCAATGGCTACTACTATACATTGACTACCGAATCTTTTTGCACCATTATTAATCAAATTAGGTGTGGCTATTGCTGAAGAATTAATGCTGACTTTATCACAACCTACATTTAGTAGTTTATATATATCGTCAAGTTTCCTAATTCCCCCACCAACTGTTAAAGGGATAAAAACTTCTTTTGCCACATCTTTTACAATATCAACGATTGTATCTCTGTTTTCATGAGATGCAGTGATATCTAAAAATGTAATTTCATCAGCACCTTCATTGTTATATCTTTTTGCAACTTCAACTGGGTCACCTGCATCTTTTAATCCAACAAAATTTACACCCTTAACAACTCTTCCATCTTTTACATCCAAACATGGAATAATTCTCTTCGCAAAACTGCCCAATATGTATCCTTATATGCTTAATTGAAATTATATTATCTAATTATAAGTTAATATAAGATATACTCGCCAACCTATGAATAATGTAAAAGCAAAAAAAAGATATGGACAAAATTTTCTAAAGGACGAGAACGTTCTTACCAAGATCATCGAATCGATGCCCAATAATAACAGCCATTTGGTTGAAATTGGACCTGGCTTAGGTGATTTGACCCAAAAATTAGTCAAATACAAAGAAATGACGGCCTATGAGGTAGATAGTGATTTGTTCACTATCTTACAGTCAAAATTCGCAACACAAATAGAGAGTAAAAAACTAAAACTGATCCACACTGATGTTTTGGAAGCTTGGGATAAACAAGATACTTTATTTGATGGTAATTACGATTTAATCGCTAATTTACCTTATTATATTGCGACAAATATTATATTAAGAGCATTTGAGGATGACAATTGTGAACACATAATTGTTATGATTCAAAAAGAAGTAGCTAAAAAGTTTGCTGCAAGTGAGGGAGATAAAGATTTTTCTTCACTTGGTGTTATTGCAAAACTTATTTCAAAAGAATCGAGAATACTATTTGATGTACCTCCAACTTCTTTTGAACCAGCTCCTAAAGTAATGTCTTCGATTCTATATATTAGAAAAGATAAAGACGTTAAGCTTAGTCTTGAGTTTAAAAAGTTTTTGAAAGCTGCTTTTATGCAGCCACGAAAAAAACTTTCTAAAAATTTATCTTCTATTATAGATAAAAAAACTCTTGCTTTAATATATGAAGAAATGGATCTTAGTGATAACATCCGACCTCATGAGTTAAGCGCTTCTTTGTATCGCCAAATGCATAAAAAGGTGATATTAAATGATAGAGAACGAAGAAAACAACAACAATAGTGGTCAAGCTGACCAAACAAATACGCAAAGTGGTGCTGATAAAGCAGTAGAAACTCCTGTAGAAAATAAACCTACAACGCAGACTATAACTTCAACTGAATCTTCAAATGAAACAGCAAAAAAACCTGTTCATAACAAACCAAGAAATAACAACAAACCAAGAACTAATAATAAACCAAAACCACAATCTGCTCAAAAAACAGATAGTAAAAATGCTTCAGGTGAAAATAAACCTAATAACAAGCCAAAACCAAAAAAACCCAATAATAGACGTTCTAATATGAGACCAAAACCAGGTGCAAGTAGAGAACCAAATCAATGGATTACTGACTTAAAAAAAGCTCAACTGGTTAATGAAAAATCTCATAAAGATAGATTAAATCCCCATTACAAATTAAACTTAAATACCAAAGCAAAAGTTAGAATTACTCCGCTTGGTGGTTTGGGTGAAATTGGTGGAAACATGATGGTTATTGAAACTGACAAAACAGCTATTGTTGTTGATGTTGGTATGAATTTTCCAGATGATAATATGCATGGAGTTGATATTTTAATTCCTAATTTTGATTATCTTAGATCAATTAAAGATAAAGTTGCTGCTATTGTTATCACTCATGGACATGAAGATCATATTGGTGCTATGCCATATTTATTTAAAGAAATGCAATTTCCTGTTTATGGTACATCTCTTCCTTTAGAAATGATTGGTTCAAAGTTTGATGAACACAAAATGAAAGAACATAGAAACTATTTTAATGTTATAGAAAAAAGAATCCCATATAAAATTGGTGATATTGAAGTTGAATGGATGCATGTTACTCACTCAATTATTGATGCTTCTTCTTTAGCAATTACTACTGAAGCTGGAACTATTATCCATACTGGAGATTTTAAAATTGATCATACTCCAATTGATGGTTTTCCAACGGATTTACATAGATTTGCTCATTACGGTGAAAAAGGAATTTTATTACTTTTAAGTGATTCTACAAACTCACACTCACCTGGATTTACAAGAACTGAAAAAACTGTTGGACCTACATTTGATAGATTATTTGAAAATGCAAAGGGTAGATTAATTATGTCTACGTTTAGTTCAAATGTTCACAGAGTATATCAAGCAATTGAGCGTGGAATTAAATATGGTAGAAAAATCTGTGTTATTGGTAGATCAATGGAAAAAAACCTTGATTTGGCTCTCAGACTTGGATATGTTAAAATTGCACAAGAGCATTTTATTGATGCTCATGAAGTAAATAAATATTTAGATAAAGAGATTTTAATTGTTACAACTGGAAGTCAAGGTGAAGCTATGAGTGCTTTAAATAGAATGGCTATACAAGAACACAGACACATTAAGATTAAAGAAAATGATCAGATTATTTTATCTGCTCGTGCTATTCCAGGAAATGAAGGTAGCGTATCTGCTATTATCAATCATCTTTTAAAAGCTGGTGCTAAAGTAGCATACCAAGATTTCGGTGATATTCACGTTTCTGGACATGCAGCGCAAGAAGAACAAAAATTAATGTTAAGACTTACAAAACCAAAATTCTTCATGCCAATTCATGGTGAATATAATCATGCATTAAGACACGGAAAAACTGGTGTTGATTGTGGAGTTCTTGAACGAAACGTACACATAATGACTGATGGTGAACAAATTGAAGTTTGTCCTAAATATCTTAAGAAAATTAAAACTGTTAAATCTGGTAAGACTTTTATTGATAATCAATTAAATCATAAAATTGCTGATGATGTTGTACTTGATAGACAAACAATGGCAAACGAAGGTGTTGTTATGATTGTTGCTCAAGTAAGTGAAGACGAAAGACAAATTGTTCAACGTCCAAGAGTAACTTCATTTGGATTGGTTGCTGATAAACAAGATAAATACTTTGCTAAAGAAATCGAAGATATCTTAGTTACTTTCCTTGAAAATGCAAAACCTGGTATTCTTAAAAACAACAGAGTATTAGAAGATGAAATTAGAAAAGTAGTTAGAAAACATTGTATTAGAAAATACAAAAAATACCCAATGATTGTACCCACTTTATTTGTACAATAAGGAAGTGATTATGGATTTTAAAAGTATTGCTAAAGATGTGCTTTTAACTGAAGCCAAAGAACTTGAGTTTGCAGCCAATAACATCTCTGATGAGATTGCCAAAGCTGTTGAACTCATTGTTCCTATTACGGGTAAACTCGTAGTAACTGGTGTTGGAAAATCTGGTTTGGTTGGCGCAAAAATTGCGGCAACACTTGCCAGTACTGGTACCAGTTCTTTCTTCCTTCATCCTACAGAAGCCATGCACGGTGATTTAGGTATGATAGGAAAAAATGACGTTGTTTTAGCAATCAGTTATAGTGGAGAGAGCGAAGAGTTAATTCAAATTCTTCCTCACTTAAAAAGATTTAATATTCCGCTTATTGCAATGGCCAGAGATCATGAATCTACACTGGCTCGATACTCAGATGTATTCTTTAATATCAATGTAAAAAAAGAAGCCTGTCCTTTAGATACTGCACCTACTTCTTCTACCACATTAACAATGGCTATGGGTGATGCTCTTGCTGTTTGTTTGATGAAAAAAAGAGATTTTAAAAAAGAAGATTTTGCTTCATTTCACCCAGGTGGGAGTCTTGGAAAAAAACTTTTCATTCAAGTTTCTGATTTATTAAAAAGTAAAAATCTTCCTATTGTTTCACGTGAAACAATTTTAAAAGATGCAATAGTAATCATGAGTGAAGGTCGTCTTGGAAATGTAATTATTACAGATGATGAACATAGAGTGGTTGCATTGTTAAGTGATGGAGATTTAAGACGTGCATTAATGAATGAAGATTTTGATTTGGAATGCAATGTAGAATTGGTTGCGACAAAAAATCCAAAGATGCTGAGTAATCAAAATATGTTAGCAAGTGATGCTTTGGAAATCATTGAAAATTATAAAATACAACTTCTGTTGGTAGTAGATGAAGACAAGAAATTAATTGGTGCACTTCACATACATGACCTCATTGAAGCAGGAATAAAATAAGGCTACTTATGAAAAAAGAAAACTCAAAAACAACAAGACTAAATAAATATATCTCTCATAACAGTGACTATTCAAGAAGAGAAGCTGATCGCTTAATTGAAGAAGGTAAAGTTACAATTAATGGCGAAACAGTTGAAAATCTTGCAACACAAGTTGCTGAAGATGATAGAGTTACTGTTGAAAATAAAACAATCAAACATGAAGAAAATAAAATGTACACAGTGATTGTTTATAACAAACCTAAAGGGGAATTGGTCACTAAAAAAGATCCTCAAGGAAGACGTATTATATTTGATACTCTAGGAGCTAAATATAAAGGCTATATGCCAATAGGACGACTTGACTATGCAAGTGAAGGAGTTTTACTTTTAACGGACTCTGTGGATGTTTATAATGCTCTTGTACACTCTGATTTAGAAAGAATATATAAAGTAAAAGTAAATGGACTCATTACAAAATCATGTGAAGATGCTATGATGACTGGACTTGAACTTGAAGATGCAACAGCAGGTGCTAGAAATGATACTCGAATTAAATCGATGAGCTTCAAGCGATTTGATGGATATAATATTCAAACAAATACTGAAAAATTCTCTAAGCTGAAAGTAGCCATTAGTGAAGGTCAAAATAGAGAATTGAGAAGATTCTTTGCTCACTTTGGTTTGGATGTTATGGATTTAAAAAGAATAGAATTTGGTGGAATTTCTCTAAATAATTTACCAACAGGTAAAAGCAGATTCTTCACTAGAAAAGAATACGAAAATTTAAAAGACTATATCAAACAAATCTCAAGATAAAAATATGACCAATCTTGCGAATATGTTGCGACCAACAAATTTAGATAATTTTGTTGGTCAATCTCATATTATTCACCCTTCAAAAGCTTTATATAAACTCATAAAACAAAAAGATATTCCTCATTTATTTTTTTATGGTAAACCAGGAACTGGAAAAACTACTTTGGCAAAAATTATTGCCAAAACTGTTGGAATGGATTATTACTACTTTAATGCAACGTCTATAAAAGTTGATGATTTAAGAACGGTATTTAAAAGATATCTTAACGCTTTAATCAAACCACTAATCTTTATTGATGAAGTACACAGATTATCAAAAAATCAACAAGAAGTTCTCTTACCTGTCATGGAAAACTATTCTGCAATTATAATTGGTGCAAGTACTGAAAATCCATTTTTTACATTAACCAGTGCTATTCGGTCAAGAGCATTTTTATATGAATTTAAATCTTTAACTAAAGTTGAATTAACATATATATTAAATCAAGCAGTGGAAGAATTAGATTTAACTATAGAAGAGCAAGCAAAAGAATTTTTATTAAACTCCAGTTGTGGAGATGGAAGAGCTTTATTAAATCTAGTTGACTTTGCTGCTAAAATTGATAAAACTATTAACGAAGAACTTTTATTAGAACTGAGACAAAAGGCAGTTGGTGATGGTGTTAGTTCAAGTGATTCTCATTACGACTTAGCCTCTGCAATGATAAAGTCTTTAAGAGGTAGTGATGTTGATGCTGCTTTATATTATCTGGCAAGATTAATAGATGGGGGCGAGAGTGTTGAATTTATAACTAGGAGATTGGTAATATTTGCTAGTGAAGATATAGGTAATGCGAATCCACATGCATTAAATTTGGCAGTAAGTACAATGACATCTACTAAAACAATTGGATATCCAGAAAGTAAAATCATATTATCTCAATGTGTGGTTTATCTTGCATCGTCTCCCAAATCAAACAGTTCTTATGAAGCAGTAAATAAAGCACTTGAACAGATTCAAAATGGTAGAATAATAGAGATACCAAATCATATTAAAGATAAAGCAACTGGATATAAATATCCACATGCATATGGCGGTTGGGTAAAACAAAAGTATTTAACTCAAAATATAAACTTATATGAGTCAAAAAATATAGCCTATGAAAAAACACTCAACGATTGGTTGGCAAAAATAAAAGGTAATTAATGGAATATTATACTTGGATACTTACTTTTCATGTCATATCTCTTATGTCATGGATGGCAATGTTATTTTATCTTCCAAGATTATATGTATATCATATGGAGAATTTTGAAAAAAAACAATATGTAGAAGTTGTTAAAATTCAAGAATTCAAAATTTATAAATATATTGGTCTTCCTGCAATGTGGGCAACAATAATTAGTGGAACACTCATGTTATATTTAAACCCAAGTATATTAGAGAGTGGAGTTTGGATGCATGCGAAATTAGTTACTGTAGCCTTACTTATCTTATATACATTTTCACTGGGCTATTATAGAGTCAAACTAGAAAATGATGAGTGTACAAAAAGTGGAAAATTTTTTAGAGCTTACAATGAACTTCCAACCCTTTTAGCTATATATATAGTTACTTTTGTAATCGTTAAAAAAGTTTCTATATTATTTATACTGTCCTTTTTAATACTGTTTATATTTATAATTTACAAAATTTTTACTTCCAAGAAAAAGATAAATGAAGGTGATTTAGATGACTAAACAAACTACACAAATAAAATTTGATAAACGATATTTATTAGATACAAATATTCTTTTAGAGGATGCTACCAATATTTTTAAACTATCTGAAGAAGGTAAAAATATTATCATTTTACCAGAAACTGTTTTAGATGAAATTGACAGTAAAAAAAGTGGATTTGATGAGATTAACTTTCAAGCAAGAGAATTTGCAAGAATTTTGGA
>MAAG01000085.1:0-4230 GCA_002163065.1 Arcobacter sp. 31_11_sub10_T18 | reverse complement strand
AAATTGTTCGATTGAAAGTAACTGAACCTCATATAACTTTAATAGATGTAATTTCAAAAGACAACTATGAAGTAGATTCTAAAAGTATTGCAATAAATATATTTAATGATAGAAAAATTTTGGAAATTGCAAAATTTGCCAATGAATATTATGATCATGAGATAACTTTTTTATCTTTAGATATTATGGCCAGAACTAGAGCTTTATCCATGAATATAAAAACCGATTCATTAATTGGTTCAATCAATGATGAATTTGACTTCGAATTTGTTAAACATGTAGAAGTGAAATTTGAAGATTTAGAATTTCTAGAAAATTCAGATATTTACAAATATGACAAAGAACACAAAGCGCATAATTTCTCATACTGTTTTAAAGTGAAAAGTTCTGATCAAGTTATTTTGGTTAATGTACAAAATGAAAAAGTAAGAGTACTTGACGAATCAGAAATTAGAAACCAGGTAATTACTCCCTTAAACAAAGAACAACTTTTTTTATCAAATGCTTTAAATCAGAACTACTATAATATTTTAATAGTTGAAGCAAAAGCTGGTAGTGGTAAAACTTTACTGGCCTTAAGTGGTGCAATGAAGTTAATAAGACATAAAGTTTATCAGCGGGTTATTTATGTTAGAAACTCAATTGAGTCTTTAGATAAGGGTGAAGATGTTGGATATTTACCTGGATTAGATGAAAAATTTAGAATTTATAACCATCCTTTAATGGACAGCTTAGATTACATCATCCGAAGTGAACATAAGAAGAAAAAAGCCAATAAGAAAAATAGCGAAACTTATGCAGAATTAGATGATCAAGAAGTGACTATTAGAATGGAACAGTTCATTCAAAACTATAGTATTGAAACTATGTGGGTAGGAGAGATGAGAGGACGTACCATCTCTAATGCGGTGGTTATTGTTGATGAAGCTCAAAATATGTCTAATAAGACCATGCAAATGGTCTTATCACGAGTTGATAGCTCATGTAAAGTTATTATTCTTGGAAGTAACAAACAAATTGATAATTTCTATGTGAACAAACATACCAATGCACTTACTACTTTACTTCGATCTACCAAAGAAAAAAGTGATCTAGTGAACTTATTTGCTATTGAATTGGAAAAGGTACTCAGAGGTCCAATTACAGAGTGGGCAGAAAATATATTTTCAAGTAAAAAAAGATAACTAATAATTAATTTAGTTATCTTTTAAAAATTCAATTAAATCACCAAATATTCGAAATATTCACTCAACTGTAAACAATAAACCACTATCATTGTATATTAAAAATTAAAATTAAAAACACTAAAGGAATAAGATGAAGATTGTATTTTTAGATCGTTCAACTCTAGGATCCGACATCTCTTTGGATGGGTTCAAACAATTTGGAGAAGTAATTACTTATGACTCTACCAAACCAGAAGAGACTCTTAAACGTGTTAAAGATGCAGATATTATAATTACAAATAAAGTAGTGATTAATAGTGAGACTATGGATAAAAGTAATATTAAACTAATTTGTGTGGCTGCAACGGGTACCAATAACGTTGATTTAAAACATGCTACTTTGAAAAAAATTGAAGTGAAAAACGTGGCAGATTATTCCACTTCAAGTGTATCTCAACTTACTTTTTCCATTGTTCTTAAATTTATGCAAAAACTTGAATATTATGAAAACTATACCAAAGATGGTAATTGGGAAAAATCCGATATTTTTACCAACCTAGATGTTCCCTTTCATGAATTAGCTGATAAAACATGGGGAATAATTGGCTTAGGTGGTATTGGACAAAATGTTGCAAAGATTGCAGAATCTTTTGGATGTAAAGTTAATTATTACTCAACTTCTGGTAAGAATTTTAATACAGATTATGTTCAAGTTGGTTTTGATGAACTTTTATCAACTTCAGATATTATTTCAATACATTGTCCTTTAAATGAAGATACTTTAAATTTGATTTCAGAAGATGAATTATTAATAATGAAAGAGAAAACAATATTATTAAACCTGGGGCGTGGCGGTATTATAAACGAAGTAGATTTGGCAAAAGTAATTGATAAAAAAGAGCTATACTGTGGGATAGATGTGGTTTCCAAGGAACCTATTGAAAGTAATTCACCTTTACGTAATATAAAAAATACGCAGCGACTTATTTTGACTCCTCACATAGGGTGGGCATCTGTGGAAGCTAGAAATAGGTTAATCGAAGGTGTAATAAGCAACATAAAAGAACATGTGTTATAGTATGTAACAAAATACATATAGGAGTTAGCTATGAACTATCTACGTTACTCATCAGATGAAATGTTTTCATCAACTGAACTTATTAGAAAAAGTAAGAGTATTTTTGATAAGTTAAATAAAAAACAGATTGAAAAAGCAATCATTCTTCGAGATGGTAAACCTGGGTTTATGTTGTTGGATTTTGCAACCTATGAAAAAATCATGCGAGAATTTGAAAAACTCAACACTAAAGTTTCTAAAAAAGAGGATGATTTGTATTTATCTTTAGAAGATATAGAAATCCAAAGCCATGAAGAAACTGTTCAAACATCAATAAACAATGAAGAAGCAATTGAAACGCCCATAAGTGTTGAGCTTGAAGCTGAAGCTCTCGTTAGTGTTGAGGAACTAGAAGTTCCCACTTCAAGTATCTTAGATACAACAGCTCCTGAAATATCCCAAGAAGAAGAAAAACAATTAAGTGAAATAACTCAAATTGAAGAAATGGTCTCCGATGAAATAAATGATGAGGAACTCCTAGAAGCACTTGCTGAAATAGAAAAAATCAATGTACCAAATAATGACTCTCCAAGACAAAGTGAAGATATCAGCGATGATGATTTAGAACTTGGATTAGAGGAAGATCTTGAAAGTACTGAAACTCAAAGTGATCAATCTGCTGAGCCTTTAAAAGAATTTTGGGATAAGTAATAAACTCTAGATAGATATAAAATAAGCTAATTAAAAAGTAAAATCAAATGGGTTACTAACCCATTTGATTTTATAAATTGTCTTTTATGTATAAATAATCTGATATTTTTGTCCACTCTCTTGCTTTTTTCATATACGCATTTTGAGAATCCAATGTTTCTTTAACAAAAGGGTTGTCCTTTGTAATTTTAGCCAATAACTCATCATTAACTTTTTTCAGAGATAACATAACTTCTTTTGGAAGTGATTTTATTTTAATTCCAGGGTATTCTTTCGTCATTTTATCCCATGCAAGTGCACTCATATGGTAGTTTTGAGTATACATATCAAAAGCTGCAAGTTTCATAGATAAAGTTAAAATCTTTTGCAAATCCTTTGGTAACTTGTTCATCTTTTTAATATTAACTAAAAACTGAGTTTCAGCTCCTGGTTCATGCCATCCAGTGTAGTAATACGGTGCAATTTTATGAAATCCCATTGTGATATCCATACTTGGACCAACCCATTCAAGGGCATCTATGGTTCCACGCTCCAATGAAGTATATAATTCACCTGGAGCTATATTGGTTACCAGTACTCCATGTTTTGCCATGATTTCTCCTGCAAAGCCAGGAATTCGCATCTTAAGGCCTTTTAAGTCCTCAACCGATTTAATTTCTTTTCTAAACCAACCACCCATTTGTACTCCAGTGTTTCCACCTGGAAAGGATAACATACCATGTTTTTTATATGCTTTTTGCATCAACTCTAAACCACCACCATGATAAAACCATGCATATTGCTCAGGAGCAGTCATACCAAAAGGCATGGTTGTAAAAGGTAATGTATTGATATCTTTACCTTTCCAAAAATATGAAGTAGAGTGAGCAATATCATATTGTCCACCTTTAACCATATCAAATACACCAAAAGGTGATTTATGTTTGTTTGAAGAATCAACCTTAATACTTAAACGCCCATTGGACATCTCATTAGCATACTTGGCCATATTTTTAGCAGCATCAATTAGCGGACTTGCTGACGTTCCCCATGTGGTAGCCAGCTTAAGTTTATAAACTTTTTCTTTAGCAAAACTTGATGTTGTTAGACCCACACTTAATACTACCAGTGCAAGTACTTTTAACACATTTGTTTTTTGTGACATATTTTCCTCCGTGAATAGATTTGAAAAATTATATCTGATGTATCTTTAAAAGTAAAAAAATGTTGACTGTAAACTAAGGAGTTATTTGTAGTGTTACTAATGTAGTACATAGATGTACTACATTAGCATAGAGTGAGTAGGGTATTTTAGTT
>MAAG01000139.1:2521-5976 GCA_002163065.1 Arcobacter sp. 31_11_sub10_T18 | reverse complement strand
AATAGTGATAAAAATAAAAAAGATCAAGATGCAAAAAACAAAAGTGATCAAAAAAAGCAAGAAAATAAAAATCAAAACAAATCTAAAAAAGAAAAAGAGCAAGAAGAACAGTCAAAAAAGAAAAAACAAAGTGAAGAAGAAAAAGACAAAGATGCTCAAAAACAGCAAGAGTCAAATCAGAAAAAACAAAATCTTATTTCAGACATGGAAGAGAAAAAATGGTTAAACCAATTAAAAGATCAAAAAAACAGAACTTTTTTGCGAAGATTTGAGAGTAAAAGTAGCGATGACAATATAAAAAACCCTTGGTAGATTTTGTATATTAAAAAACAAAGATATTAATAATCTTTGTCTTTTCTCATGTGTGCCAATTCTTTTTGAACTGATATATTGATTTTTTCATTTGCTTCAAAGTTTAGAGAGTAGTTTCTTCCATCATAATCAACAGAATTTAGAATAATTTTGATAGCTTCAAGTCTTGCTTTATGCTTATCATCACTTCTAATAACATGCCACGGTGCACTTCGTGAGCTTGTTCGTTTTAACATCTCATATTTTTTCTCAGAAAAATCTTCCCATAAATCTTGCGCTTGCATATCTACTTCTGAAAACTTCCATTGTTTTAGAGGATTGTTTGTTCTGTTTCCAAAACGCTCTTTTTGTTCTTCTTTAGAAACTGAGAAATATAACTTCACCAAAATCATATTTTGTCGTACCAAGTCATGCTCAAAATTCACAACATCTTCCATGAAGATTTCATGTTCTTCTTGGGTACAAAACCCAAAAATAGGCTCAACCATCGCTCTGTTGTACCATGATCTATCAAATAATACCACTTCTCCACCTGTTGGGAAATGTTCAATATATCGTTGAAAGAACCATTGGTTTCTTTGGGTATCGTTTGGTTTACCTAAGGCAACAATTCGGTAATGTTTATTGTTCATATATCTGGTGATTCGCCGTATAGCACCACCTTTTCCAGAAGCATCTCTTCCTTCAAAAAGAATAATCATTTTTTTGTTACTTGTTTCTAAATAGGCTTGTAGTTTGATCAACTCAATCTGATAATCTTTGATCTCTTCAAGGTCATATACTTTTTGAATACCATCTTTTAAAGTTGACCTATCAACTGACTTGTACTTACCAAGAATTTCTTCTAAATATTTAATATGGTCTTTAAGTTGTGTCATTTCATCTAAAAACTTTTCAGAAGTATCTTGATTTACTCCATTTGGACTTCTTTGGGTATCAACGCGTGCCATTTGTATTTTTTCGTTTTCTACTAGAGCATCTTGTTGTTCAACAATACTGTCTTTAAAGTTCTGAAATAAACCAATAGCTGAGTGTTGAGTAAGATTATTCTTCTTCGAATATCCAAGTACTTTTACATATCGTTTTTTATTGTGTTGAAATCTAGCAATATACTTTCTTCCAAAAGTTGGGTGTATTACTTTCGATAAATATAAACCTATATAACTTGTCTTCTCAAAATCACTCAAATTCATTTATTTCGCCTTTACACATTTGGTATTAGTATTGGTTTTCATATACTTTAAAATAACATATTCATCCTTCAAAAGGGAATATTGCTTGTTTTAATAAAGTTTTTTCTTATGATAACCTGTATTTGTAGTCATGGTATCCAAACTTGTTTACAATTTGGTAACATCCATCTTTTTTGTGTATAACTATACTTGGAAGGGCCACTCCATTGAAAGTTGTGGTCTTTACCATGGTGTAATGTATCATATCTTCAAGTATTATTTTATCACCTACTTGGAGTTTTTTATCAAAAGAATAATCCCCTATAACATCTCCCGCCAAACATGTGTTTCCTGTTAACTTGTAAGTATGTTTCTTCTCATCTTTAAGTCCAGCATCTCTAATATCAGGCCTATAAGGCATAGCAAGGGTATCTGGCATATGCGCTTCAGCAGAAGTATCTAAAATAACTATATCCATTTCATTGTGTACGATATCTAAAACTGTTGTGAGCAAGTATCCTGTTTGCCAGCCTACAGCTTCACCAGGTTCTAAATAAACATCCAAATGGGGATATCGTAATTTGAACTCTTTCAATACTATAATTAAACGCTCCACATCATAATCGCATCGTGTGATATGATGTCCTCCACCAAAGTTCACCCACTTTAGTTTTGAGAAGTATTGTGAAAAGTTTTTTTCAAAAGAAAGTAATACTTGCTCTAAGACATCAACATTTTGTTCACACAAAGCATGAAAATGAAACCCATCAATATGTTCTAAGAAGTGTTCATGTGAGCTGTGTTTAGCAAACTCTTTTTGGGTGATTCCTAAACGTGAATGTTTTCCACAAGGATTATACAAATCCACATCAACTGAGCTCACTTCAGGATTGATTCTTAATCCACAGGAAGTGTTACCAATAGCTTTAGGCTTAAAAGTATTCCATTGATTAAAAGAGTTAAAAACAACATGATTTGAAATTTCAATGATTTCATCCATTTCTTCTTCTTTAAATGCAGGTGAGTAAGTATGTACTTCTTTTTTAAACTCTTCTTTGGCTAAGAGTGCTTCGTTTAAACCACTGGCACAACAACCTTGAAGATATTGTTTACACAAGTCAAATGTAGACCAAAGAGCAAATCCTTTTAAGGCTAAAAGGATTTTAACATCAGCACTTTTTTGAACGTGCGCTAAAAGCTGAAGGTTCTTTTCCAATAAAGACTCTTCACACACAAAAGCAGGACTGGGTAAGTCATGAATACTAGTTACAATCTCGGGTGTTTTATCAGTCATCAAGTACTTCAAATTCCTCTTTACCTACGCCACAATCAGGACAAGTCCAATCATCTGGTAAATCCTCAAAAGAAACTCCTGGAGCAATTCCATTTTCCTCGTCACCTTTTTCACTATCATAGATATATCCGCATACCGTACATTCGCATTTTTTCATTTTTTTCCCTTATTATAAATCATATATAAGATTAAAATATTTTTTCTTAAGTTTCTATAAGAAAAGTTATTTAGTCCATCTCCAGTATTTTCCAAGGTAAACCTTGAGTCATCATTTCTTCCATAAAAGGATCTGGGTCAAATTCTTCTATGTTGTAAACACCTTTTGCACTCCATGTTCCGTTATATAAAAGTTTCGAACCAATCATTGCAGGAACTCCTGTGGTATAGGAAACGGCTTGTCCTCCTGTTTCTTTGTAACATTCTTGATGATCACAAATATTATAAATATATATTTTCTTTTTAACACCATCTTTGATACCTTCAAAAACACATCCAATGTTTGTTTTTCCTACTGTTCGTGGTCCAAGACTTGCAGGATCTGGTAAAAGTGTTGCCAAAAACTCAATAGGAGTAATCTCTTGACCTTTGTGCATTACAGGTTCAATTCCTAACATTCCTACATTTTGCAAACAGTTCATGTGTTGGATATATGAATCTCCAAAAGTCATGAAAAACCT
>MAAG01000139.1:0-2506 GCA_002163065.1 Arcobacter sp. 31_11_sub10_T18 | reverse complement strand
TTTGATGTTTTTACTTAAAGATTCTAACTCTTCATGATAAAGTAAATAAGAAGGTTTCACTCCAACCTCAGGATAATCCCAGTCCATTTTTATCTCTAAAGGTTTGGTTTCTATCCACTCACCTTCACCTTTTTCATTTCTTTGCCAGTATCGCCCATTTGCACTTACTTCTCGTAAATTTATCTCAGGGTTGAAGTTGGTTGCAAAAGCATATCCATGATCTCCATCATTACAATCCATGATATCAATAGTATGAATCTCATCAAAGTAATGCTTTGCTGCATATGCACAAAACACACCTGTAACTCCAGGATCAAAACCACTTCCTAAAAGAGCATTTACATTTGCTTCTTTAAATTGCTCGTTTTTAGCCCACTGTTCTTTGTACTCAAACTTTGCCTCATCTGGATGTTCGTAGTTTGCCGTATCTACATAATCAACACCACATGCCGTACATGCATCCATAATTGTTAAATCTTGGTAAGGAAGTGCAACATTTAGTACTTGTTTGGGATTGACTTCTTTGATAAGCTTTATTAAAGCAGGAACATCATCTGCGTCTACACATGCCACATCAATAGATACCTTTTGATTTTCTTTTATCTCGTTTTGTATTAACTCACATTTGCTAAGTGTTCTACTAGCCAGTGTGATTTTTTCAAATGTATCAATATTCATAGCACATTTAACAGTGGCAACTCGGCTTACTCCACCCGCACCTATTATTAAAATACCTTGTTTCATTTATCTGCCTTTAAATCGTTCATTTAATCATATTTGTAATTATAATCAAATTGTTTTTATTTCTTTCTTTGATTTATGATTTCTTTTAGATAAAATTGGTTAAACTTCGGTTGATTAAATAAAGAAGTGATTTAATAGTGATGTATAAGCTATTTTTACTTTTTTAATCTTACTTCTAATGGGGATGATTTGGTTTCGATTAGAGCAGTGAGGATTAGTTGCATGTCGGCCTGAACATGCCGTTACACGGTTCATTTTTTTTAGACGCAAACAATACAAATTACGCTCCAGCTTACGCTAAAATAGCATAAGTTTACCAGACTCCCCTTTATTGGGTTGAGACTTGGAGGCTCACACTACGCATTCTATCTATGTAGATCAACGTGAGTTCACCCTTGATAGATTATCACTTAAGAGTTGATTTGCCTTTTGTGAGACATTTAGAATCTTAGCTTTTTGAATAGCCTTGCAGGTTGAGCTATCGGAGAGTGAAATTAATCAATCTTTTACTAAACATGTAGACGCTGATAGGAGCTGTTTTAAGACTGGAGTTCAATTCTCCACATCTCCACCAATATACAATCCAATAAGTTGATATACCCTCCCCTGAATTTTAATGTATTATACGAAGGAAATTTTTCAGCTTTCTAAATAACGGAATATGGACTGCAGTTAAGTTGAATTAATCCTCAGAATAGTTTCGATAACACTACATATCATCTTTAATTAACTTGAGTGCTAAATCAGCTCCTGGGTAATCTGCTGTAAAATAAATAACACCTATGAATATAAGTACCGTAACTATATAAACGGTTGTATAAGAAAGAATATCTTTCGCATTCATGTTATAGTTAATATCGACAATGAGTTTTCTTCTATTCTTTATTTCAAAAAACAACTCTATACTACCTATAATTATTACAATTAACAAAACCCATATCTCAAATAAATAAACTAAATAACCAGCCCCTGCTAATCCTAGCGATAAAATTACAATACCAAGATTGCTATTAAGTGAGAAAGCAATAGACTTTAATACTCTTCCTCCATCTAATGGACTGATAGGTACTAAATTAAATAAGTTTAATAATGCCATGAAGGAAGCCAAGCCAATTGCCAAGCTTGATTCAAAAATCACACCATAAACTAAAAAAGGAAGAAGTAATATTAATCCATACCAAGGTCCCATAAGAGAAACATACACTTCTTCCGTTCTACTCCTGAAATTTCGACTGGGTACAGCAGCACCACCTAAAAATGGTATTAAATATATACCTTTAGTTTTAATTCCACATTTCTTCATAGCTGTGATGTGACCATATTCATGAAATACAATAGCCCCTAATAATATAGCTGCAAACTCCCAAGTAAACAAATAAGAATAAGCTAACATTGAACCAGAAACTAAAGCAAGCTTAATTACTTTTGCTGATTTGAAAAACTTCAACAAAATAGGTGATATTTTAAAGATGAACGCTATTAACCCAATATTTTTAAACATAAATTTAATTCCTTTTTTATTAAGCGAGACTATAGTGAATTTTTTTAAAAAAGTAACTTATAAATAATAATAGTCATATAAGGGAAATTAATGAGTGAATCAAAAGTAAAAGAAACAGATAATATAGATGAAAAAACTTTAAAAAAAAATAGATTCCAAGAGAGTAATCTTATTAATTGATTCTCACCTATTATTGGCAGAATAGAATCACACTTACATTTTTAATAACTCTTTATCAAGTAGTTTAAATGATAGTTACTA
>MAAG01000181.1 GCA_002163065.1 Arcobacter sp. 31_11_sub10_T18 | reverse complement strand
ATTTTAATTTCACATCTAAAAGTTTTGCTAAATCTTTTGCAATATCAATTTCCATACCATTGATTTCACCATTTTGAGATCTAAAACCCCATGGTTTGTAATCAGCTTTAACTCCTACAACTAACTCACCTTTTTCTTGGATATCTTTTAGTAAGCCACCATATAAACTTGAAGACACTAACAGTACTAACATGTAAGTAAAGAATTTACCCATAAATGAATTTTTTTTCATAATTTTCCTTTGATCGATTAAATGTGAATTTATTAATTAAAATAAACAACTATTTGGGAAGCAAGAACAACTAATATTTCATGCCAAACTTTAGTTGTTAATAAAACAACTATTAACAGTATAAAAGATAAATCTGATAAAAAACTGATAATTTCTACATTATTAGCATCAAATTTTGTGTGTCTACTCTTAAGTATTTATTCAGATAAAAGCCCATAAACAAGGCTTACTAACACTATATATGTATTAAACTATATCTTAATAAGAAAATTGTATTTCTGATAATTTGCGTTTAATTGTTAAAAATAATAAAAGAATTAGTTGCTTGAAGTGTGATTGAAATGTCACATAATTTTAATTGTAAGTTTTATTTTATTGTTGATTTTCTAAAAATTGTAAGTTAAAGTTTATTAAGTATTGTAAAGTATTGGGTTTAAGTGTTAAAGAAAATAAATATTAAAGCATATTCTAACACTCTAGATTATGCTTATATTTTCTTCTCTTAAAGGCTTAAAACAATATGCTTCTCCATCATAATGCTCTATTGTTCCATCTTCAAGTTTATAATACCAACCATGAATTTGTAATTTACCCGCTTTTACTTTTCGATCAATCTGAGGGTATGTCAATAAGTTTTCAAGTTGATGTACTATTGAAATTCTCTCAGTGTTTCGATAAAGGTTTTCTTTGTCTTCTTTATCTTCAATGGCTAGAAGTGTATATTCTTTTGCACGACGACCAAGTTCTAACCATTTTTTAATATGCATTAAATCAGGACTATCTCCCATATCAGTATAAAGGCTTTTACAAGCACCACAATGGGAATGACCGCAAACAATGATATGTTTAACATTTAAAACAAATACGGCATATTCAATAACAGCACTACATCCATGATAGGCATCATCATTTTTATAAGAAGGTACAAAGTTTCCTACGTTTCTTAAAATAAATATATCTCCAGGTTCAGTATCCAACATCAAATTTGGTGTTACTCTACTATCTGAGCATCCAA
>MAAG01000170.1 GCA_002163065.1 Arcobacter sp. 31_11_sub10_T18 | reverse complement strand
CAAAGTTTCAAAGTCAAAATCAGCCATTCTTTTTTCAAAAACTTTTCCATCTTTTTTTTCTATTAAATAAATAGATTTTTTAATGGGTATTACCATTTTACCATTCTCTTCTAATTGTTCTAACAAATTCATTGGTAGTTTAGATGCTCTTGCAGAGACCAAAATTCTATCAAACTTTTTTCTTTTAACGCCCAAATCATAACTAGATTTGGAAATAAAAGCATTGTATATTTCATATTTTTTTAAATTTTCCTTCCCAAAATTAACAAGAGAAGGGATAATTTCTAATCCAAATACATATCCAATTTTACCTATAGCTTGAGAAATAAGTGCTGTTGTATATCCTGAACCAGAACCAATATCTAAAACCTTATTGGTTTCTTGTAAGTCAAGAAGCTCAAGCATAAAAGCAATCACCAAAGCTTCTGATAGAGTCTGGCCATAACCTATTTTTAGATTTTTATCTATAGCATAGGCATCATCTTCAACTAATAAAACAAAGTCTTTTCTATCAATTTTACGAAAAGCATTGATTAAGTTTTCACTTTTTAAAATATCTTCTGAAATAAGATTATTAACCAATAGATCATTATTCATTTCTTCTGTCATTACAGTCCATTTAAGTTTTGTATTTCACTACTTTAGTATATAATACTATCTAAATTGTTTTGAACTTTAGTCTTAATGAATTTAATACAACCGTCACTGAAGAGAAACTCATGGCAATACCCGCATAAACAGGAGTCAACATCACGCCCATAATAGGATATAAAATACCTGCAGCTATTGGAATACCCACGGCATTGTAAATAAAGGCCCAAAATAAATTTTGTTTAATTATCTTCATTGACTCATGGGATAAGTTAATACTTTTTAATACAGATTTTAAATCATTGTTTACTAATATAATATCTCCAGCATCTTTGGTAATATCTGAACCTGAATTTAAAGTAATACCAATATCTGCTTGTTTAATAGAAGGTGAGTCATTGACACCATCCCCCACAAACATGACTTTTGCTTCTTTTTGAAGATCTTTGATTACTTTGTATTTCTCATCAGGAAGTACTTGTGCAAATACTTTTTCAATCTTTAATTGTTTGGCGACAAAATTGGCCGTTGTAATATTATCTCCTGTTAAAAGTATAGGTGTAATTCCTTTTTCTTTTAAACTTTCTATTAATTCTTGCGCGCCTTCTTTTAAAGAATCATCTAAAGAAAAAGTTGCAGTACATATTCCATCAACGGCAG
>MAAG01000176.1 GCA_002163065.1 Arcobacter sp. 31_11_sub10_T18 | reverse complement strand
ATGCTAGAAAATATAAAAATTGTTTATATCTAAAGTTCTCTCTTTCGAATAAAAAAGCACCCATGGTTCCTACTATGACAGAAGAAATAGAGACAAAAAAAGCAGTTTGAACACTTACCCAGATACTCATTAAGTTTTCTTCGTCCATAAAAATTCCCAGTCGCTCTTCGGTATCTGCAAAAAACCAATCTAGAGAGAATCCATTCCAAGGAAGTGCAGGGTAGTTGGAATCATTAAATGCCAACACACAAGTCACTGCCAAAGGAGCAAATAAAAATAAAAAAAATGCACATACATAAAGTTTAAAACCTATAGAGTATGCTTTTGAACTTGGTAATGTTCTTATCATGATAACGCCTTCGCTAAATTTTGTTTAGTAAGTTTCAGCCCCAACCAAATAATCAGTGAAGATAAAATTAACAGTAAGAATCCAAAGGCTGCCCCTTGATTCCAGTTAAGACTTGCAATAAATTCATTATAAATTTGCTCTGTAAACCATAATGAGTTTTTTCCACCCATTAAATTTGGTGTTAAATAATTTCCCAGTGTTAACATAAACACAATAATTGAACCAGAAACTATTCCCGAAGCACAATAAGGAATAATTATTTTGAAAAATATGGTCAACTTTGAAGCACCCAAATCACTTGCAGCTTCAATATAACTGTCATCCATACTCTCTAAAGATGAGATTAAAGGAATAACCATAAATAACATTGATGTATAAACAAGACCCATAATCATAGAGAAGTCATTGTATAACATCTCAATACCACTACTTGTTATACCTAAGGCTTGTAAAAAATAGTTAATCACTCCACTCTCTCGTAACAATATGGTCCAACCATAAACACGTACCAGTTCACTTACCCAAAATGGTAAAAGTAATAGTATGGTCAAAAAAGCGATATATCTCGGATTTACTATTTTCGTGATATAAAAAGCGATGGGAAAAGTAACTAAAAAAGTTAGAAAAGTTACAAAAATAGCGTACATCGCTGTTCTCACAAATGTATACCAATAAATATCATTGGCAAAAAACTCTTTGTAGTTTTCAAAACTCCAAACCATATCACCCATATCATTTTCAAATCTTAAAGACATAATGAGAAGTTCAATTTGAGGTATAATTATCAGTAATACCAACCATAATATAATAGGAAGTAAAAAAACATAAAAACTTAATTTTGAATAACTTTTCATCATTTACTTCTTATAACACTTACAGTCGTTAACATCAACACCAACAGGGATTACATCACCATCTTTAATATGTGCAAATTGTCTATTTTGTGGAAGTGAAACCATCATTTCCTGCTCTGTATTTTCAATTGTTGTTAGTAACTTTGTATTTGATCCATCAAAAAGAATTGTTTTAACTGTAAGATTAAAACGATTTAATCCTTCTAATTTTTCATCTGGCATTAAAATAATTGATTCTGGTCTGATATATACTTTACATTTCTTTTTAATTTTATCAATGGGATTCACTTTTAATGAAATACCTGCATCTGTGATGACCATATCATCGTCTTTAAGTTTCGCTTCAAACATATTTGATTCACCCACAAACCCAGCTACAAAACTGGTCTTTGGATTGGCATATAAGTTTTTTGGAGTATCAATTTGTTCAAATTGTCCATTGTTCATAACTGCAACTTTGTCACTCATTACCAAAGCTTCACTTTGATCATGGGTAATATAAATAAAAGTTGTTCCAAATTGTGCTTGAAGTTTTTTAAGCTCAATTTTCATAGTTTCTCTAAGTTTTAAATCAAGGGCTCCTAAAGGCTCATCTAAAAGTAATATTGATGGTTCCAATACCAAAGATCTAGCAATTGCAATTCTTTGTTTTTGGCCACCTGAAAGTTGTGATACTTCTTTTTTACCATAACCTTTTAAATGAACTTTTTCTAAAATATCTTTCACTTTTTTATCAATAACATCTTGACTTAAGTTTTTTCTTTTTAATCCAAAGGCAATATTTTCTTCTACATTCATCATAGGAAAAAGCGCTAAGTTTTGAAATACTAAATTAACAGGTCGATTATTAGGCGCAATACCTATCATCTCTTCTTCTCTTATTTTAATAGATCCACTAGTAGGTTCTAGAAATCCTGCAATCATTCTTAATAAGGTTGTCTTCCCACATCCTGAGGGTCCAAGAATAGAAAAAAACTTTCCTTCTTCAACAAAAAAATCTATACCATTTACAGCACTATGGTCTGCAAAGTGTTTTTCTAAGTTTTGTACATTTAAAACATATTCCATTTAATTCCCAATCTATTCTTATATCTATAATTTTGTAAGTATTTATTTAGAGTGTGTATATAATTTCAGGGAAGGACAGTCCCCTGAAATTTATATAATTACATAGAAGAAGAAGCTTTAACTTTATCTAAAAGTTTACCTTCGATTTTTTCTAATTTTGCAGGTACTGGTGGATACCAGTTGATGTTATCTAAATCAGCTTTTGAGTAAGATCTCTCAAAGTTTGCTTTAATTTCTTTATTTAAAAATTCATTTGCACCTTTAGATGCAGTTCCATAACTCTCTTTATTTGTAAAGTATGCAGCATTTTTTGCTTCTAACATAAAGTTAATCCACTTATAAGCACCCTCAACATTTTTTGCTTTTGCAGGGATTGCAAAAGTATCAATCCAACCAAGTGCTCCACTTTTTGGTGCAACAAAGTCGATATCTGGATTTTCTTTATGTAACTTCCAACCACCGTTGTCCCAACCCATTGATACGTGTACTTCACCACTTCTCATAAGTTCTAATAATGCATCACCATTTGCATAGTAGTTTTTTGCCAATGGTTTAGCTTTGATTAAATCCGCAGCTACGCCTTCCATTAGTGCTTTATAAGCACTTACATCAGAATATTTTTCAAAAGGATTTCCACCTTTAGCAAAAGCTACACCAATTAAAGTAGGTCTTTTTAATCTATATGAGATTTTTCCATCATATTGTTTATTAAGTAAATCACTATAATCACTTGCATTTGGAGCCATTTTAGTATTAACAATTAATCCTGATGTTCCATAAACATGTGGTACTCCAAACGATTCATTTTTAACTTTTGTGTTTTTCTTAACAGCATCTAACATTGATGTTATAACTGCACTTTCGTTTATTTTTGAATAATCAAGAGCTTTATAGATTTTATATTTTGCTTGTACTGAAGATATTCTATCTTGACTTGGTTGTGCAATATCAAATCCAGCACCTCTAGTTGCTCTTAGTTTTGCAACCATTTCTTCATTGTTTGAATAAGTAACTTCTACTTTTAAACCCGTTTGCTTTTCAAATTTTTCAACCAAAGCTTTTGGTGCATAACCCTTCCAAGTTAAAATCTTAAGTGTGTCTTGTGCCATTAAAGTGCCACTTGTAAGTGATACTATTAAACCAGCTGTTAATAACGTCGTTTTTTTCATACTGTCTCTCCAAATTTTTTGATTGTCTTTTGACAATTTCATGGTTCATCCTGTCGTATTGACTGATCACAATTTCGTATTTAAAGTAGTATACATAAGTACAGTTACATGTCAATTACAAATATTCAGAAGAAATTATTTTTTAAAATAAGATACACGAATAATGATCGTTACTCTAAATAACACATCATAACCTTGTTATGTTTGGATAATAGTGACGTATTGATTTTTAAAACTTGCTTAAATAGCAATAAAATATATACATTATTGTCACTTTATAGAGAAAATAATAGAACTTTTATGAAACAAAACGCCTATATAAGCCTTGATTTATGTGCTTATTTGGTTTTTTTACAAATTTACCATAACTTTTTTTTCTTACCTAAGTCTATAAATTATAGATAATTTAAATTTTTTTCTGATAGAATTGATTTATTAATATTATCATAACATTATAATGTTATTTTCTGGTAAATTCTAAAGATTATAAAAGAAGAGGGTGATTATAAAATAATGCTATTAAGTAAAATAATTTCTAAAGAATATAAAAAAATTATTTTATAATAAGTTAGGTGAAGAAAAATACTTTTAAGTGTTTGTTTTATTTAAAGATGATGGTTTTTGTTAGAAATAAATATTAATTATAATAATTCTAAGGATGTCTGAAATAGGACATTACATAGATAAGGATTTGTATGAATATCATAAAAACAATATTTGATTTTTCAAGATTTAAAATAGTGGTATTTCCACTGGTTCTTTTAACTCTGGCCTACTTTTTATTTGCAGATGAAAATCTAAAGATAATTTTTGCGGGAATTGCTATTTTTATAATTGGAATGAAGTTTATGGAAGATGGTTTTAAATTATTTTCTGGAAATAGTTTAGAAATATTTTTGGAAAAATTTACAAATAATTTGCCAAAATCAATGTTTATGGGATTTTTTGCCACAACATTGGTTCAAAGTTCTTCTTTGATCTCTATTATTATTATTTCATTTTTATCCATAAAAATCATTACTTTACCCCAAGCTATTGGGGTGATTTTTGGAGCAAATCTAGGATCTACGACCACTGCTTGGCTGGTTTCTTTTTTTGGATTGAAGTTAAATATTGCATCCTATGCAATGCCAATGATTATTTTTGGAGTCATTGGAACATTTTTAAAGTCAAGAACCTATGAAGCCATTGGAAATGTTCTTTTGGGATTGGGATTTGTTTTTTTGGCAATTTTTTATATGAAAGATGGATTTGAATCTTTACAAGGTACCATTGATTTGTCACAATACGCCCTTGAAGGATACTGGGGATTTGTTGTTTTTGCTCTTGTTGGTGCAGTGGCCACTGTGGTGATGCAATCAAGTGGTGCAACTATGGCCTTGGTAATAACAGCACTTGCACTTAATCAAATTACTTATGACAATGCTATTGCTTTAACTATTGGAGTAAATGTAGGTACTCCTTTTACTGCTGTATTGGCATCTTTAACTTCAAATGAAAATGGAAAACGATTGGCCTTGGTTCATCTTGTATTTAACTGTGTTACTGCAATTTTTGCATTTATATTTCTCTCTCAATTAACTGATTCAATTGATAGTATCTCTGATTATTTTGGTGTGATGGATACTAACTATACTATTAAATTGTCAATCTTTCACACATTATTTAATCTTGCTGGCATTATAATTATGACACCTTTTATAGGACAAATTGAAAAACTAAGCCATTTTATTATTAAAGATAAATATAAAGCACAATACAAACCAAAATTCATCTCTAAAGAACTAATTGATGTACCAGTTGTTTCCATTAAAGCTTTAGAAAATGAGTTGTTACATTTATATAAAAATTCCCATAAAATTATTTTACATACAATTTCACTTCATCGCTCCGACGTTTTTTCCAATAAAAACTTGAAAAAGACCATTAAAAAATCAAATGATGTTATTGTATTAGATAGTATTTATAATAAAAATATGAAACAGTTATACAATGAAATAATGTCTTTTGCTTCCTCTTCCCAAAAATATATGGGAAAAGATGACGTTTACAAAGTTTTTAAACTAAAAATTGCAGCCAAAGAAATTCTAACGGGTGTTAAAGAAGTTAAAAAACTTCAAAAAAATATTATGACTTATTTAAATTCTAAAAATACATTTATTAAAAATGAATATAATATTTTACGAATGGAATTGGCCAACTCTCTAAAAGAGATTGATTTAATTGATAATAAAAACTTCAGTGAAGAAAAAAAGATTTCTAAAATTGGAAAAATTAATAAACGTTTAAATACCTTAGATATTATTACCAATGGAAGAATAGATTCACTAATCAGGGAAAATAAAATCAATGCTAAAATGGCCTCTTCTTTAATTGCTGATAGTTCAACTACTTATCATATTTGTAAAAAGTTAGTTTTAATCACGAATATTTTATTTATGAAAAATGAAAACCTAGAAATAATTGAAGAGAACAGTTAATAAAGTGAATGATTTAAGCAACAGCATAATTGCTGTTGCTTTGATAATTTTATAGGTTTATGTGTAAATAAAAATAGATTTACTTCGAAAAAGGAGTAGCGCCAAGATACTCAGAATAACCAACTTCAGCACCAATTTCAAGTAATCTGTTGTATTTAGCGATTCTATCACTTCTTGCAGTTGATCCTGTTTTAATTTGACCACAATTTAATGCCACTGCAAAATCAGCAATAAAAGTATCTTCACTCTCACCTGATCTATGGCTCATTACACAATTA